>DATDIY010000421.1:0-3136 GCA_036520815.1 Acidimicrobiales bacterium | reverse complement strand
GGCGCCCCCAAGCCGGTGGCGGCGCTGGTCGAGATGCTCGACCCCGACGACCGCGAGATGCTCACGAGGTACGCGGCCGACGGGCGCGGCGCCCTGGGCCCGACCCCCTGACGTCGCGGTGGCCACCGACCGCACCTTCGTCACCGAGCTGGCGACGGGGCTCGGCATGCTCGGCGGCGACGTCGCCGACACGCTCGCGGCCCGTCCGGCCCCGCTCGCCAACCTCGCCCCGGCCGACTGGGAGCGTCTCGAGCGGCTCTGGGCCGAGGGCGCCCATGCCGACGACTTCGCCCGCGGCGTGGCCAACGGGCGGGCGTTCCTCGAGGCCGCCGACGCTCTCAACGGCCGACCGCCGCGCATCGTCGAGTGGACCGGGCCGCGCCGCGCCCCCGGTGACGAGGTCGTCCCGGCCGACCTGCGCGTCGACCACGTCTACCTGGTGAGCTGCAAGTACCTGTCGAAGGTGCTGCACAACGCCAGCCCGCAGCGCCTCGTCGACGGTCTGCTCGCCCACGGTCCCCTCGAGGAGCGCGGCGACTGGTACGAGGCGGTGGCCCCGGCCGAGCACGCCGAGCTCTACCGCGCCTGCCGGGAGGCACTCGGAGACACGCCGGGCGAGGCGTCGGGTCCGGGCGGGATGTCGTGGCCGGCGACGCTGGCCGGGCTCGACCGCGAGCAACGTCGTCGCCTGGCCGGCGAGCTCAAGGCCGGGTACCCGCCGGCCGCGGTCGAGCCCTACGCCCGGCTGTGCGAGGCGGTCGCCGACGCCACGGCCCGGAGGTGGTCGCAGCGGATCACCCCCCGCAACCGTGAGGCGGTGCTGTGGCGGCTGTTGCGGATCGGCTCGGCCCCCTACTTCGTGCTGGGGGCCAGCCCTGACGGGTCGATGCGGCTGCGGATCGACACGCCCTGGGACTGGCGCCAGCACCACGAGCTGCGCTCGCTCGACGTGGCCGCCCAGCCCGGCGGCCAACCCCGGGTCGGGTGGACCGCCCGCTACCGCGTGCGCGCCACCGGTGAGGAGCGCGCCGTCGAGGGCCACGTCGAGCTGCGCTGGAGCCACGGTCGCTTCAGCGGTCCCCCGGAGGCGAAGGTCTACCTCGACACCCCCCACGAGCAGGTGCCCGGGTACCACCCGTTGGAGCCGGCCGAGCCGGCCGAGCCGGCCGAGCCGGCAACCACGCCACCGCGAACCGGTCCGATGCGGCTGTTCGAGGGCTGACCAGAGCCGAGCTGACGCTTCCGGCCGGTCAGGCCTTGCCGCGGCCGCCCTTGGCCCGGTCGGGAACGAGGGCCAGGAGGCGGCTGCCGACCGACGCGATGACGTCGTCGGGCGGGGTGACGTCGTTCTCGACCAACTCGACGAGGGCGGCGTGCTCCTCGGTGGTGAGCGCGAGCAGCCGACCCTGGTAGCGCGCCGCGCTGGTGCGGGTGAACACCCGCGGGGAGCGCAGCTTGGCGGCGACCGCGTCGAGCACCTCTTCGTCGGCGTCACCGGGGGTGTCGTTGACGAGGTCCAGCAGTTCCCAGATCTGTCGCGGTGTCAGCACCACGCCGAGCAGCTCGGCATCGGTGGTCGTGGTCATGCGGTTTCTCCGGGCGTCGGGGAGGTCGTCGGGCGAGCAGGACACCGGGAACGCGCGGATCCACTCCGCAAGCCCCCTCCCGTGTCGATCTCTGTTCCTAGTGCGTGCACGCCTGCTCGTGCACGTCGAACGGTCACGGTGCCTCGACGATGGCGACCGCTTGGTCGGTGCCGTTGCGCCAGTCCTGGAGGTGGTCGGCGAGGAACGCGGTCTGCACGACGAGGACCACCGCGACGCCGGCGACGACCGCGTTGCGTGGGAGGCGGGCCAGACCCTCGATGCCGAGCAGCACGAGGGGAGGGACGCAGGCCAGGTAGTAGAAGGGCCCGGCGCCCATGTAGAAGCCGGCCCAGACGGCGTGGGCGTTGGCCCAGTGGAACAGGAAGGCGAGGGGCACCGCGGCGGCGAGGGCGGCGAGCAACCACCGCGTGGGATCGCGGCGCTGGGTCCAGAGGGCGACGACGGCGCCGACGGCGAGCGCCGGTCCGGCGATGGTCCACATGAGCAGGTCGAGGGTGGCCCGGGGGGTGGTGCGGATGCCATCGACGAGGCGGAACGTCTCGAGGGCGTCGTCGGGGAGGACCCGGCGCAGCCCCCAACCGAGGCCGTCGTCGGGCGACACCACGGTGAACGGGAGGGTGAAGGCGTCGCCGGTCACGGCCCGGTTGAAGAGCAGCAGGACGACGAGGCCGGGGACGGTGCCGGCGAGCACGGCCCCCACTTGCACGACCCGCCGGGTCGGGGCCGGACCGGCCCGCAGAGCGCACCAGCCGCACAGCACGACCAGCCACGCCAGGACCTCGATCTGGCGGACGAGGAAGGCGGCGCCGAGGACGAGCCCGGCCCCGACGAGCAGGACGAGGGTGCGCCGCACCGAGCTCTCGCGGACCGTCGCGAGCAGCACGAGCCAGAGCGCGGCCATCGACAGCGCGACCGCGGGGACGTAGCTGAGCAGCACGGCGTCGATCGAGAGCACGAGCGGCGAGGCCCCGACGAGCACGGCGGCGAGCGCCCGGCGCCACGGGGACCACCCGAGCACGGCAGCCACGCCGGCCGTGGCCACGACGAGCAGGACGAGGGCGCCGACGCGGGCCAGGCCGTCGCCGCCGGTGAGCCACAGGCTGGCCGCCCCGACCGCGGCGGTGCCCGGCACGTACTTGAAGAGCCGTCCGTCGTCGCCGGGTGCGGTGAGGCGCACGGCGCCCTCGGGCGCGTCGGCGTCGTCAGGCAGGGTGAGGTTGCCGTCGAGGAGCTGCTCGGCCTGCTCGGTGTAGGCGATGTGGTCGACGACCGGGTGGCGATCGCCGTAGAAGGCCGGCCGCCACACGAGCACCGCCACCACGCACACGAGGGCGGCGGCGGCGGTCGGACCCCACGCCCTCACGAAGGCGCGGGTGCGGGGGGCGTCGAGGGCGCGCCGCGTCGGCGCCGCCAGCACCGCCGGGTGCGTTGGGTCTCCCCCCACGGTCCACCTGCCCTCTCCCGAACCGTGGCGCACTCTACCGGGCGGCCTGGGCGCGGTCCGGGACTCGACAGCCGACTCACAGGGC
>DATDIY010000420.1:0-4279 GCA_036520815.1 Acidimicrobiales bacterium | reverse complement strand
CCCCCGCTAGGACGGTCGAGGTTCCACCGACCGGCACGAGCGCTCTGTGAGACTGGCGGGCCATGGAGCCCGAGTACCTCACGACGCCGAGGCTGCAGGCCTACCTGGCCCGCACCCAGACGCCGCTCGACATCCTCGCGCTCATGACCATCTGGTTGAGCGTGCTGCCCTTCACCAGCGTCCACCCGGTCGGCACCAACCGCACGACGTGGATCATCGCCCGGGCGGCCCTGTCGTTCGTCTACGGCATCGACATGGTCATCCGGTCGCGGCTGTCGGCCCGTCCGATCCGCTACCCGAGCGCCCACCCTCTGGCCTGCGCCGCGGTGCTCATCCCCGCGGTGCGCATCGTCTTCAGCGTCCGGCTGCTGCACTCGGTCTTCCGGAAGGGCGCGCTGGCGCACTTCCTCTTCGTGGCCCTGATGCTGATGCTGAACGGCGTGATCATGGTCTTCGCCTTCGAGGACCACGCGCCCGACTCGAACATCCACACCCTCGGCGAGTCGTTCTGGTGGGCCTGCGTCACCGTGGCCACCGTCGGCTACGGCGACTTCTTCCCGGTGACGGTGGGCGGACGCATCACCGCCATCGCCCTGATGGCCCTCGGTCTGGTCAGCGCCGCCGTGGTCACCGCGCAGATCGCGTCGAGCTTCCTCGAGCAGGCGGTGGCCCGCCGCACGGCCGTCACCGGCCAGCCCCAGCCCGCTCCCGCCGATCCGATCCTTCCGCGGCCACGGTCGGCGGAGACCTCCGACCAGGCCCTGGCCGAACGGCTCGAGCGGATCGAGCGCCTCCTCGTCACCCACCTCGATCCAGGCCCGAGCGACACCCCGCCCAGTCCGTGAGCCCGGCGATCGCCCCGTTCCCCACAGACCGCGCGTGTTCCGTCGTTGGGACGACGGAAACACGCGCAGTTCGCTTCCTGCGGGGTGGTTCGGAGTCAGATGTACTGGCGGCGCCGGAGCCAGTTGAGGGCGAACCAGCCCCACACCGGCGGGAGGTAGGACGTGAACAGCCGGGCGGTGAACGTCGCCGCCACCGCCTGCTCCTGGGGGATGCCGGCGGCCGTGAACCCGGCGATCAGCCCCGCCTCCATGACGCCCATCCCGCCGGGGATAGGGGCCACGCCGCCGATGAACGACGCGAGGGAGTTGATGACGATGAGCTGTACGAGGCCCAGCGACTCCCCGTAGCACTCGAGTGCGGCCCAGAGGGTCAGGGCGAAGAAGATCTGGGCGATGAGGTTGCCGCCGAAGAGCTGCAGCCCCTTCTTGGGATCGGCCAGGATCGTCCGCAGGTTGTCCCAGGCGGAGTGCAGCTGGGGCATCACCAGCTTGCCGACGCGGCGACGCAGCCGGGGAACGACGACGACGACCCCGCTGAGAAGGGCGCCACCGAGGATCAGGATCATGAAGAGCTGTCCGTCCCCCGATCCCCCTGAGCTGCTGGCGGCGTCGAAGGTGCTGCCGACCAGGAGGAGGCCGACACCGACGAACACGACCTGGAGCACGAGGGCGGCGGTCGACGTCAGCAGCCCGGAGCTCACGGCGATGGCCGGAGTCATGCCCTGGCGCTGGAAGAAGCGCACGACCATGGCCGTGGTCGCGACGGTGCCGCCGACGAAGCCGGTGAAGTTGTTGGCGTACTGCACGCCGACGACCGGCCAGAGGGGCATCGGCTGGGCGACCGAACCGAGCATCGCCATGGCGCTGCCGAACTGAGGCAGCTGGGAGAACAGCGCCACGACGGGGATCCAGATCCAGTTGGCGTCGGCGAAGATCGTGGCGAAGTCGACCTCGGTCAGCTGTCCGTAGAGCAGGTAGACGCCGACCGCGGTGCCGACGGCCATGAGGATCCCGGTGATCGAGACCCGTCGGAGCTCGACCAGCTCGGGCGCCTCCACGCCGGTCGCCTCCACGACCGCGGCCCGGAGCCGGTCGGTGAGGTGGCGCACATCGGGTGCGCTGCGCCGCAGGGATCGGGGAAGGGCCGGGGCCTGGAGCAGCGGCAGGATCGCGGCCAGGCCGTCGGTGCCCAGGGCCTGCGAGGCCGATGCCACCGCCCGCTCCTCGGTGGTGAGCACCGCCAGGGTCACCAGCAGGCTGGCCCGGTCGGCGAGCAGGGCGTCGTCGGTGGGCGAGGTGTCGGCCGTGGCGAGGTCGACGAACCCGACCTGGCCGTCGGCGCCGAGCGTGAGCGCGTCGGGTCCGAGTGACTGGTGGGACACCCCGAGCTCGTGGAGGGCAGCGAGCTGGGCCCACGCCGCCGCCAGCGCGCCGTCGTCGAGATCGTCGGCCGGGAGGGAGTCGAGGACCTGTCCGGGGGAGCTGCGCAGGACGAGCACGGCGTCGCGCTTGCGGCCGGCGGGGCCGGCGGACATCACCCGGGCCGAGGTCACCCCGGCACGCTCGGCCAGCAGCAGCACGTAGGCGCGGTGCTCGATCTGCTGGGTGCGGCTGAGCGCCAGGTGCGGCCCTGAATCCTTGTACCAGACGAACCGGAAGAGCTTCGAGATGAGATGTGCGTCGGTGGCGTCGCGGCCGATGACCACGACCCGCACGTCGCCCTCCGTGTCGGAGCCGGTGAAGGTCTGCTCGCCCCAGACCTGGGCGGTGGCCGGTATGAGATCTCGGAGGTCGATGCCCAGCTCGCGGGTGTCCTCCACCACCTCCGACGGCTCGGCCATGCCGTCGGGCGAGCCGAAGGCCAGGTGGACCAGGGCGGCCACGGCCCAGCCGAGGGCGAGCGAGCCGATCAGCCCCGAGGGGTACCCGTCGGTGACCGTGAGGACGCTCAACGAGACCAACATGAGCAGGAACCACTGGATCCGCCGGGCCGGTCGGGTGAGCTCGGGAGCAGCGACGAAGAAGATGGCGGCCAACACCGCGAGGCGCAGGGTGGGGTAGTCGGGGTAGCTCCCGTCGACGGCCTGCGCTCCAGCAGCCACCGCCGAGGGGGCGTCCACCCACTGCTGCAGCCCGAGCCCGATCAGCGTGGTGACGAGGGCGGCGACGGCCACTGATCCGATGAAGCGGATGCGTCGGGCCGCCAGCGAGGCCAGGACGACGGCGCCGGCAGCCAGCAGGACCCCGGCGCCGTTGAGCACCTTGAGGGTGTCGACGATCGCCGAGGGGAGAGCGGCGACGAAGTCGTGGACGAGCACCTCGACCCGGGTCAGGTTCCGAGCCCGTAGCGCTCCCACCGTCACGACGAGCGCGCCGACCAGGATGCGCGCCACCTCGCTCGGGCGGCGGCGCAGACCCCGATCGGGGACGACGCCGAGGACGGCGCCCCATGTCGGGCGGGTGGTGAGATGGCGGAGGCGCTGGTTCACGGTGACGAGGTGGGACCCGACGTGGTGCACCCCCGTCGAGCTGGGCGAATCCTGGCACGTCGCCCCGGGCCGGGGCAGGGATCTCGCCGGTCAGCCTCGCCAGGCCCGCTCCACGAGCAGGCCGACCGCGAACAGGAGGTCCTCGCGGCCCGGAGGTGCGACGAGCTGCATCCCGACCGGGAGGCCGTCGACGGTGCCGCAGGGCACGGTCATCGCCGGGAACCCGACGAAGCTGAACGGGATGGCGGTGCGGGCCAGGCGCATCAGGTAGGCGGCGAAGTCCTCGATGGGAGGGGCCACCACCGGCACCGTGGGCATGACGAGCACGTCGTGGCTGCGGAACTCGGCGAGGAGCCGTTCGGAGAGATCCTGTCGAAGGCGCTGGGCCTGCAGGTAGTCGACGGCGGCGACCGACTCCGCCCGCTCGAGCTGGTCGGCCACCTCCTCCCAGTAGAGGGACCGGTCGAGGGCGAAGCTGCGGTGCTGGGTGGTGGCTTCGCAGCGGCTCACGAGGAGTCCGGCGGCGTTGGCGACGTCGAAGTCGACCGCGTCGGGGTGATCCGCCTCGCCGATCACACAGCCGGCGCGCTGGAGCTCCTCGGCCGCGACCCGTACCACCTTGGCGACCTCGGCGTCGGCCTCGGCGAAAGCGACGGCCGAGAGCCCGAGGCGCAGCGCGCGGGTGTCGACCTCGGCGGCGTGGGCCATCCACCCGCCAGGTGCCGGTGCCGGCCCGAGGGCGTCGAGCATGGTGGCGGCGTCAGCGACGGTCGTGGCCATCGGGGCCACGTGGTCCATGGTCCAGGAGAGGGTCACGACGCCGGCGGTGGGTACCCGGCCGTAGGTGGGCTTGAGACCCACGAGGCCGCACAACGCGGCGGGAACCCGGATCGAGGCCCGGGTGTCGGTGCCGAGCGACGCCAGGCCCATCCCCGTGGTGACGGC
>DATDIY010000419.1:0-3585 GCA_036520815.1 Acidimicrobiales bacterium | reverse complement strand
TGCGCCCCGACCGCGGGTTGACGGCGCCGACCGGAGTGACGATCGTGCGCTCCTCCCGGATGGCCTTGAGGAGGCGCTCCCCGCCCGCGGCCCGGTCCTGGACCTGGTTGGTCTGCTCGGCGAACCGTCCTTCGACCCGGGACCGGAGATCATCGGGGAGCGTGTCCCATGCGTGGGTGACGCTCGCGAAGCGGGTGGGCGCCACTGGCGGAACGACGTCCTCGCCCCACAGCGAGAGGATCTCGTAGGGGCCGGTGGAGTAGGTGGCGTCGGAGTGGAACATCAGCTCGCCGAACGGGGCCGCCGCTCCCTCTCGCTTGTTGGAGATGTAGAAGCGGGACTGGGATTCGGCGTTGGACGCGACCACCTCGGGGTCGGGTTGGCCCTCGCCGCACAGCACCTCGCACAGGTAGTTCTGGAAGTACCGGTCGATGTCGAAGTCGCGGAAGACGAGGAGCTCGCACTCGTTCATGAGCTGCTGGAGCTCCCGACAGGTCGCGTCGTCGAGGGTCTCGGCGGGGACGAGCCCCGACACCTCCGCGCCGAACCACGGTGTGAGCCGACGAACGTGCAGTGCCATGTTGATCCCCCTCGGATGTCGGGTGCGGCTCGAGCGGTCCTGCAGACCCCTGGAGCCATCGCCTGAGATGCTACCTAGTGATTACTATGCCATGCGTTACTCTTGGGTTGTCCACCGCGAAGGGGGAGCATGGACGACGTCGAAGCCATCAAGAAGGTCCAGGCCCAGTACTGCCGTGCGGCGGACACCAGGGACTGGGACCTCCTGCGCGCCACCGTCACCGAGGACTTCTTCTGCGACACCGGATCCTCTGGGCGGGGCGCCACCACGGGGGTCGAGGCGTTCATCGACCGGGTCGGCACGAACCCCACGGTGACCGTCCACCACGCCCTGCTGCCGGAGATCGAGCTGACCACGCCGTCGACGGCACACGGCATCTGGGCGGTGCACCTCTTCGCCAAGACTCCCGACGGGACGCCGGTCGACTCCTATGGCCACTACCACAACACCTACGAGAAGACCGGCGACGCGTGGAGGTTGAGCAGGCTCCAGCTCGAGTGGCTGCACCGTGAGGTCGGGCCCGGACCGGCCCCGAGTGAGGGCGAGGCGACGCGTCGGGCCCCTTCGGGTCCGTAGCCGGAAGGTCTGCTGGAGGTCCGTGTCGATGCCACCACCGCTCGTCGAAGCCGAGGACCTCGAGAGCATCGAGCGTGCCCTCGTCGAGGTCGGGTACTGCATCGTTCCCGATGTGCTCGGGACCGACGAGCTCGCGGTCGTGGGTGGAGCCCTCGACCGCGAGGCAGCCGAGGACGACGCGACCGGCACCGCGCTCCGCTACGGGCCGGGTGCCTCGAACCAACGCCTGTGGGCCCTGCTCAACCGGGGCGACGAGTTCGTCCCGCTCGCCGCCCACCCGCTCGCGCTCGCCGTCGTCCGGGCTCGGATGGGAGCGGACGTGCTCCTGTCCAACCTCTCCGCCAACATCACCGGGCCCGGTGGCGACCACGAGATCGGCCGTCTGCACACCGACCAGGGCTTCCTGCCGGAGCCGTGGCCCTACCTGCTGGCGACGAACGTCATGTGGTTCCTGGACGACTTCACCGAGCGCAACGGCGCCACGGTCGTCGTGCCCGGAAGTCACCGGACCACGACGGTCCCGCCCGCGGACCTGGCGCCAGCGGCGCCCGCGTGCCTGGCCGGTGCGGCCGGGTCGATGGCGGTGTTGGATGGTCGACTCCACCACGCCACCGGATTGAACCGCACGCGAGACCAGAAGCGACGGGGAGTCCTCGCCACCTACTGCCTCCCGTTCCTCCGGACCCAGGAGAACTGGAGCCGCTCGCTCGACCCGGACCTGCTCGAGCGATATCCGGAGCTCGCTGCACTCACCGGGTTCGAGGAGTGGCAGACCCTCGGCGCAGTGAACGGACCCGAGCAATCGGGCCTCAACTTCTGATGGGACCCACTGATGGAGCCCCACGACCAACGGAGGTACACCACGTGCAGGAAGCGGTGAGCACGGTCGCCACGACGCAAGGCGCCCGGTCCGAAGCCCTCTCTCACATCAGGATCTGCGATCTCACCGGGCTGCTCGCTGGCGCGGGGGCGACCCGGTTCCTGGCGGCGTTCGGGGCGCAGGTCATCCGGGTCGAGCAACCGGCCCACGAGACGCACCGCTGGGACTTCCTCCGCGGCGGCACCCTCCCCGACGGGCGACGAGGGATCAACCTCGGCGGCAACTTCAACAACCACAACGTCGAGAAGCTGAGCGTCACCCTCGACCTCAAGCACCCGGACGGCAAGGAGCTCCTGGCCAGGCTGGTGGGGGTCTCCGACGTCGTCACCGAGAACTTCTCGGCACCGGTCATGGAGCGGCTCGGCTTCGGCTACGAGCGTCTGAAGGAGATCAACGAGCAGATCATCTACGTCTCCAACAGCGGGTTCGGCAAGAGCGGTCCGTACGCCGATTTCAAGTCCGTGGGCCAGGTCGTCCAGGCGGTCAGCGGTCTCAGCTTCGTCTCCGGGTTCCCCGACGAACCTCCGGCGGGCTGGGGCTTCGCCTACATGGACCACATGGGTGCGTACCTGATGGCCACCGCCGTCCTGGCGGGGTTGATCGCCAGGAACCGCACCGGCCGGGGCCAGTGGATCGACTTCTCCTGCACCGAGGCAGGCATCGGGCTGGCCGGCCCGGAGCTGCTCGACTCCACGGTGAACGATCGACCGATGCGGCGCGACGGCAAGCCGAACTCGAACAGCGACAACTTCCCGGTCATGGCCCCTCACGGCGTCTACGCGGCGGCAGGAGACGACTCGTGGGTCGCGATCGCGTGTCGCGACGACGACGACTGGAAGCGTCTGTCCGAGGTGATCGGGGAATCGTGGGCGCTCGATGACCGCCTCGTCAGCCTGGCCGGTCGCAGCGCTCAGCGCGGGCAGATCGACCGCCAGCTCGAGGCCTGGACGAGCCGGCTCGATCGCAGGAAGGTTGTGGACGTCCTGCGGGCAGCCGGCGTGCCTGCTGCCCAGGTGGCGATGCCCGAGGACAGGATCGACGATGATCCGCGGACCTCGAGATGGGGCCTGTGGCCATGGGTCCAGCACGACGAGATCGGTGACACGAGGGTCGAGGGCGTCCCGATCCACCTCTCGGAGACGGATTGGTCGATCACGCGGGGCGCGCCGTGCCTCGGCAACGACAACGAGCAGGTCTACGGGTCGCTCCTGGGGCTCTCGGCCGACGAGATCACCGATCTCGGCTCACGGGGGGTGATCTAGCCATGGCCGGACCTTCGCCCGAGGGCGCGTCGGAACCGATGGTCGCGATCCTCGAAGGCCTGCGGGTCGTCGAGCTCGCCAGTGACCGAGCGGCCTACGCAGGGAAGCTCCTGGGTGACCTCGGGGCCGATGTGGTGGTCGTGGAACCGCCGGGCGGGCACCCGTCGCGTCGCTACGGGCCGTTCGTCGACGACGAGCCTGATCCCGACCGCTGCCTCTGGTGGTGGAACTACAACACGTCGAAGCGCAGCGTGGTCCTCGACCTCGACGACGAGGAGGGTCGCGAC
>DATDIY010000418.1:0-2630 GCA_036520815.1 Acidimicrobiales bacterium | reverse complement strand
GGGTCGTCGAGCCAGCGCAGGCCGTGGAGCACGCCGCCGGGCTGGTCGGCGACGGCCAGCTGGGGCAGGAGCTGCTGCACGACGTGGTGTCCGAACGGGGTGTCGATCGGTGACCGGGCGTCGATGAAGCTGTTGTAGGGGTCGTCCTGGTTGCCGTGGACCACCCGGACCTTCTCGGGGCCTTCGTCGGTCTGCAGCAGCAGGTCGCAGGCGACGGCGACGTCGGTCGCGCCGGTCTTCTCGACGATGGCGCGCACGACGTCGATGTCCCAGGCGATGCGGCCGTCGTGGTTCCCGGAGAGCACGACCAGGTGCCTGGTCTCGTCGTCGTCGGCCCAGGCGCTGAGGGCCGTGCAGAACTCGGCGTGGGTCTCGAGGATCGGCCCGATCTGCGGGTCCTCGCCGGCCAGGAGCTCGAACCCGTCGCCGGCGATGATGACGGCTCCGCCGCCCTCCCAGCTCGACAGCACCTCGCTCAGGGCCTTCGTGCACCCGGCGGCGGCATCGGTCATGGTGGCGCTGAGGTGCAGGTCCGAGACGATCACGGCGCGGTCGCCGCGCGCGATCTGCAGCTCGACGAGGTCGGGGACGAGGTGGTGGGTGGCGACCGGAGTCGGTGCCAGCTCCCCGGCGGCCGCTTCGAGCGTGGCGCGGGTGGAGTGGCGGCGGGCGCCCTTCTCGGGCCGCAGGATGGGGAAGAGGATGACGTCGCGGATGGCGGCGACGCCGGCCACGAGCATGATGAGGCGGTCGACGCCGATGCCGATGCCGCCGGTGGGGGGCAGACCGAGCTCGAGCGCGGACAGGAACTCCATGTCGGCGGGGTGGGCCTCGACGTCACCCCGGGCGACCAGTTCGGCCTCGTGCTCGAAGCGCTGGCGCTGCTCGACGGCGTCGTTGAGCTCGCTGTAGCCGTTGGCCAGCTCGCGGCCGCCGATCAGCAGCTCGAAGCGGTCGGCCAGGGTCGGATCGTCGGGGCTGCGTCGGGCGAGGGGCGAGATCTCGGTCGGGTAGCCGACGACGAACATCGGGCCGACCAGGGTCGCCTGGACGAGCTTGTCGTAGATCTCGAAGATGAGCCGGCCGCCGCCCCAGTCCTCCTCCCACTCGATGCCGAGCCGGTCGAGCACCGGCCGGATCTCGGCCGGGTCCATCGACGGGTGCAGGCGCTGCCCGATGGCTTCCTCGATGAGGTCGAGCAGCTGGCGGCGCGGCCACCCGGGGGCGAGGTCGATGGCCAGGTCGCCCTGGTGGAAGTCGTAGCGGCCGGTGGCGGCCATGGCGGCGGTGGTGATCAGCCGCTCGGTGAGGTCCATCCCGTCGTGCACGTCGGCGAGGGCCATGTAGGCCTCCATCGCCGTGAACTCGGGGGAGTGGCGGGTGTCGATGCCCTCGTTGCGGAAGTCGCGGCCGAGCTCGAAGACCTTCTCGTAGCCGCCGACCACGAGCCGCTTCAGGTAGAGCTCGGGGGCGATGCGCAGCGACAGGTCGATGTCGAGGGCGTTGGAGTGGGTCGCGAACGGGCGGGCGATGGCACCGCCGGCCTGGGCCTGCAGGATCGGGGTCTCGACCTCGACGAACCCCTCGTCCTGCAGCTGCTGGCGGAACGAGGCCACGATGGCGATCCGGGTGTCGAACACCTTCTTGGTCGCCGGGTTGGTGACCAGGTCGAGCTCGCGATGGCGGGCCCGCACGTCGGGATCGGTCACCGCCTGGTGGGCGCCGAGCGGGTAGAGCGACTTGGTGAGGATCCAGAGCTGGGTGACGTCGACGCTCAGCTCGCCCCGGCGGGTGGTGACGACCTCGCCCTCGGCGCCGACCCAGTCGCCCACATCGAGGTTGTCGAGGACGGTCGCCGCCTCCGGCACCAACCGGTCGCGCTCGAAGAACAGCTGGATGTCGCCGCTCTCGTCGTGGAGGGTGGCGAAGCTGAGGAAGCCCTGGGCCCGCACGGAGGCGAGGCGCCCGGCGACGCGGACGCTCTCGCCGGTGTGGCTGTCGGCTTCGAGCGCCGGGTAGCGACCGTGCAGCTCGCCGGCGGTGGCGGTGCGGTCGAACCTGTAGGGGTGGACGTCGATTCCGGCATCGGTGAGCGCCTGGATCTTGGCCAGCCGCTCGGCCCGCTGGGCGTCGGAGCCGTGCCCGGCGCTCGTCGTCTCGTCGGCGCCGGGCTCGGCCGCGGTCGCGTCGTCGTGGGTCCCGTCGTCAGCCATCGTTGTGCGCACCCTGTCCTACGTCGATCCCGGAGCACCAAGCGTGGCATGGCCGCCGGCGCGGTCAGCGGACGTCAGTCGGCTTGGCGGCGGGCCTTGCCGGCCCCGCCCAGCAGTCCGAGGTCGACGAGGAAGGCGAAGACCACGAAGAACCAGCCGATGCCGGTGACGCCGTCGCGGGGCTCGTAGGCGAAGGTCCACACCAGCGTCGTCCACGGGAGGAGGAACCAGCCGAGGACGGGGAGGAACCAACCGTCGAAGGCGATGGCGAGCCGGTCGGTGAACGCCCAGGTGAAGAACAGGGCCAGCCGCGGGGAGATGAGGGCCACGAGGACCAGCAGGCATCCCATGCCGGGAGTCTCGCGTGGATCTCACCTCTCGTCGCCGGGGGCGGCACTGCGCCATCGCGAAAACCGG
>DATDIY010000417.1:0-4894 GCA_036520815.1 Acidimicrobiales bacterium | reverse complement strand
AAGGCCGCGCGCGGGCCGAGAGGCGCACATACCACGCACTATGTAAGCTGGTGACCGATCGACCAGGACCGACGACCCGAGGGGGGTTCCCGATGAGCGAGTTGCCGTATCTCATCAACGATGCCGACAACCACTTCAACGAGCCGGGCGACTGCTTCGAGCGCTACATCGACCCGTCGAAGGCCGACCTGGCGATTCGGGAGGTCGTTGCCCCCGACGGCCAGAAGATCAAGCTGTTCGCCGGGAAGCCGTCGAAGTTCCACTTCTCCCACAACGTGTACTCCCCCGAGGAGCTGGAGAAGATGGTGGGTGACACGGCCGCGCTCGGGTTCAAGAACGGCCGCAACACCGACGACAAGCTCATCCGCGTCCCGGGGATGCTCCTCAACAAGATGAACCCGCTCAAGGGCCTGAACGACGAGGAGAAGGCGGCGTTCATCGAGGAGTTCCGCAACAAGGCCGAGGCGTTCGGCAACCGCGACCTCCGCCTGGCCCTGATGGACGAGCAGACCATCGAGAAGGCCTTCATGTTCCCGGCCGCCGCCCACGACATCGAGTACGAGTTCGTCGACAACATCCCTGCGCTCTACGCCAACATCCGGGCCTTCAACCGCTGGATGCTCGAGGAGGTCGGCTACGTCGTCGAGAACCGGATGTGGCTGCCGCCCTACATCGCCTTCGCCGATCCCGACCTGGCGGTGGCCGAGCTGAAGCAGGTCATCGCCGACGGCGCCACCATGATCCAGACCAAGGCCGGTCACGCCCACGGCGGCGCCGACAACCCCTACGGCGGCCGCTCGCTCGCCGATCCCGTCTTCGACGAGTTCTGGTCGATCTGCAACGAGGCCGGCATCCGCCTGGCCATGCACCTCGGCGGCACCGACTACCAGAAGTACGGCGCGGACTGGTCCGAGAACCCCGACGCGGTGCTCGGCGACTTCGACGCCTTCCAGTGGGTGAACTACTGGGGTGACCGTCCTGCCATGGAGATCACCTCCGCCCTCGTCCTGCACAACTTCTTCGGCCGCTTCCCCAACATGAAGGTGTGCCTCTCGGAGTGCGGCACCGTGTGGCTGCCCTACACGCTGCGCAAGATGGACCACGCCCACCTGATGGGCCGCCCGATCAAGTGGTCCGACACCGGCAAGCTCGACCAGCGCCCGTCGGAGATCTTCCGCCAGCACTTCATCGTCGCCCCGTATCCCGAGGAGAACGTGCGACGGGTCGTCGACGAGGTCGGCGTCGAGCCGATCGTGTTCGGCTCCGACTTCCCCCACGGCGAGGGGCTCGCCCACCCCGTGGAGTACGTCGGCCACCAGCTGAAGGGGTTCTCCGACGAAGACGTGAGGCGGATCATGCGCGACAACGTCGAAGACTTCCTCGCCGTCTCCTGAGGCCGGCGTCGGACGCTCAGGGCGGGGAGCAGGTTGCCCAGAGACCGCCCCCCTGCCGGAAGAGCGACGTTCTACCTGATGTGGTAATGGTGGAGCGCCGCCGATCCGTGCAGGGGGGACCATGCCGGCTGACCTCGACCCCATCCCGGTCGATCGAAACACGATCCTCGACCCCGACTGGCTCACCCTCTCTCTCGATCTGATCGGTGAGGGCGACCGAGTGGTCGTGGTGGAGCCCCGCGATTCGTCGCGGACCGTCGCCGAGAAGATCCGCTTCTCCGTCACGATCGAAGGAGCCGACGGCTCCCGACGAGTGCACCACCTCTGCGCCAAGGGGCACTTCGACGACGGCATGAACTCGCTGCACACCGAGGCTGCCTTCTACCGACATCTCCGACCGACCCTGACCGTCCGGGCCCCTCGCGCCTACTACACCGGCGTCGACCTCGACGCCCGGCGAGGCCTCATCGTGATGGACGACATCGTCTCGCTGGGCGGCACCATCGGGAGCGCGCACGAGCCGTACCCGATCGAGAGATGCCGGGACACCCTCGGTCAGCTCGCCCTGCTCCACGCCAGCACGTGGGACGACACGGCCCTCGACGTCGACTGGCTCGCTCCCCGGATCGCGCTGATGGCCAAGCTCTTCCCCACCGAGTCGCTGCAGAAGCTCCTGGACGACGGTCGAGGCCCTGACCTGCCACCGAGCCTCCGCGACGCGGAGATCCTGACGACAGCGATGCAACGGACGGCGGAGAAGCCGCTGACCTGCGTGATCCACGGCGACACCCACTCGGGCAACTCCTACCGTGACGCCGACGGTCGCTCGTGCTGGTTCGACTGGCAGATCACGCAACGGGGCCACTGGTCCGTCGACGTCGCGTACCACCTCGGCACCGTGCTCACCGTGGAGGACCGCCGGTCCTACGAGCGCGAGCTGCTCCAGCACTACGTCGCCGAGCTCGAGCGGCACGGCGGACCGTCCATCGCCTTCGACGAGGCATGGGACGCCTACACCACCAGCTTCACCTGGGGCTACTTCCTGTGGGTCATCACCCGGATCAGCTCGCGCGCCGTGGTGCTGGTCCACATCCCTCGACTGGGTGCCGCCCTCACCGACCACGACACCTTCGCCCGACTCGGCGCAGTGTGATCCAACCCGCACCCCGGCGCGCCTCGCCACGGCGGCTGGTACAACCCTCAGCATGGAGCTGCAGGATGTGATGCGGACCACGCCCGCCACCCGCTCGTTCACCGACGAGCCGGTGGCCGACGAGACGATCAAG
Source organism: Acidimicrobiales bacterium (assembly GCA_036520815.1). Taxonomy (GTDB): domain Bacteria; phylum Actinomycetota; class Acidimicrobiia; order Acidimicrobiales; family Acidimicrobilacustridaceae; genus CAMFLJ01. The sequence goes on along the minus strand of DATDIY010000417.1, from coordinate 2,214 downwards.
GAGATCCTCGACCTCGCTCGCTTCGCACCGTCCGGGGGCAATCGGCAGGTCTGGCACGTGATCGTGCTCAAGGATGCGAAGGTCCGGGAACGCATCCGCGAGCTCTACGTCCTGGGTTGGCGCGAGTACATGGCCCACCTCGAAGCCGGACTCGTGGCGTTCGCGCCCGTCGACCACGGCAGGTGGCCCGGCCCCGCCGTCGATCTCGATCGGGCGCGCACGACGCCGTCGCCGAACCCGTTCGCGGATCACCTGGACGAGGTGCCCGTGCTCCTGCTGGTCACCGTCGAGCTCGCCCGGCTGGCGGTCGTGGACAACGGCCTCGACCGTCAGAGCATCGCCGGAGGGGCGTCGGTCTACCCGTTCGTCCACAACATGGTCCTGGCCGCCCGGGACCTGGGCCTCGGCGGCGTCATGACCACCGTCCTCGTCCGGCAGGAGCCAGCGGTGAGGAGCCTGCTCGGCATCCCGGACGGCCACGCGGTCGCCTCGCTGGTGGCGATCGGCCATCCGACCAGGGTGGTGACGAAGCTCCAGCGAGCGCCCGTCGACGAGTTCACCACCGTCGACCACTTCAGCGGCTCGGCGTTGCTCGGCGACGCCACTGTCGATCCGTTCGACTCGTGACGCCCACGCCGTGTGGTTGCCACTACGACGACGACCGTTCCCACCCCGGGAGGAGCCCCAGCTCGGCGCAGAGCTCCTGGCCCTCCACCCACTGGCCGTTGAGCTCGCGTGCCTCCGGAGCGGTGGCGAGCCACGCCGCGGCGGCCCCGATGACGTCGGGCGGTGCGCCGGTGCTGGCGTCGAACCCGAACGCCGCCATGTCCTGGATCATGCGCTCGGTGGCGATGAATCCCGGGTGCAGGTTGTAGGCGTAGATCCCGTCCTGCTCGTGCTCGAGCTTCACGATCCCGACGAGACGGTGCACCGCGCCCTTCGACATGCCGTACCCCAGCCCCCAGCCGCCGTCGCCGGCGGGAGCCGGCGGGTCGGTCATCCCGGCGGACGACGTGACCGTGATGAGGCACCCGCTCCCCCGTTCGATCATCCCCGGCAGCACCAGCCGGGCCAGGATGATCGGGGCCATCACGTTGCCCTCGAGATGCTTGTCGAGCAGCTCGACGGGCGTCTCGAGGAGGCGGTCCATGTGCCCGGGGCCGATGTAGCGGGCGTTGTTGACCAGGACGTCGATGCGTCCCCAGCGCTCCAGCACCGTCGTGACCGACGAACCGAGGGTCGTGCGGTCGGTGATGTCGAGGAACACGCTGAGGGCCTGGCGCCCTTCGGCCTCGATCAGCGCAGCGGTGCTGTCGAGCGAACCCGGAAGAGGGGTGGTGTCGGAGCGCTTGACGGTCGACGAGTGCTCGCGCGCCTCGCCTTCGTGGACGGTGCGCGCCGCCAGTGCGACGTCGTACCCGGCGCGGGCGAGATGCACCGCGACGGCCTTGCCGATGCCCCGGCTCGCTCCGGTGACGAACGCGACTCCTCGAGCCTCCGACATTGCCCACTCCCCTCGTCAGACCCCGGCAACGGTCTACAGGTCCTGCGCGTCGACGGCCAACGGCACTCGTCGCGACCACGCACCGGGCGGGTTCGTCATCGGCCTGCGCCCGTGTCCTGACAGGATGACGCAGGGCCGGCAACGGGGGGACGGGCCGTGGTAGCGAGCATCCGGCCCGTACGGGTCAACCACGTCAACCTCGTCCTGGAGGACTTCGACGCCAGCGTGGCCCACCTGCGCGACCTGTTCGGCAGCCGGTTCCTCGTCGACCTCCCCCAGGATGCCTGGCACGCGTGTCTCGTCGACATCGGAGGCGTCATCTTCGAGCTGTTCGTCCCGAACAGCTTCTTCCTCAGCACCCGCTACGGCCCGCACCACTTCGGGATCGAGTTCCAGGCCGACATCGACCAGGTGCGGGCCGCCCTCGCCGAGCGGCGTATCCGCATCATCCGCGACCTCGACGTCGCGGTGTACACCCATCCCGCCGACTGCCATGGCGTGTCGCTCGAGTTCTTCTCTGAGTCCTTCCACGAGGACGAGCGACTCACGGGCGGACCCATGCGCCCGGCGTCGTACTGGCGCGACGAGCATCCACTGGGGCTCACCGGGCTGCGCGGTCTCACCCACGTGACGCCCGACCTCGAGGCGACGGCTCAGTTCTTCTGCGACCTGCTCGACGCCCAGGCGATGGAGGAGCAGGAACGCCCTGC
>DATDIY010000416.1:0-6569 GCA_036520815.1 Acidimicrobiales bacterium | reverse complement strand
GACGGCGTGTGGAAGCGGCCGTCAGCGAAGAGCCGGCGCTCGACGCGGGGGCCACCGATGAGATCTGCGCCGGGCTCGACGACGCCGTCCCCATCGGCCAGCAACGCCTCGGTGAGCGGCCACTGCACGGCGCCGGTGTCGACGTGCTCGTAGCCCTGCACGCCGGTGAGGTCGCACGGTCGCCCCCGGGTGAGCTCCTGGAGGATCTCGAAGGTGGCCTCCGGGTCGGTCCACCGCGCGAACTGGTCCCCGCAGCCCCAGGCGTCGGCGACCGCCTTGAAGATGTAGAAGTCGGCCAGCGCCTCGCCCGGCGCCTGCGCCACCCGCTTCACGATCCCGAGGCGTCGCTCGGAGTTGATGAAGGTGCCCTCTTTCTCGGCCCACCCCGCGGCCGGGAGCACGAGGTCGGCGAGCTGGGCCGTCTCGGTGGTCGAGTACATGTCCTGCACGACGAGGAGGTCGAGGCGGCCGAGCATCTCGAGCATGTTCGACTGGTTGATCCAGGAGTGGGCACCGTTGGTGGCGATCACCCACACCGCCTTGATGGCGCCGCTGACGATGCCCTCGATGATCTGGTCGTAGGCCCAACCCGGCTCGGTCTGGATGCGCTCGACCGGGATGTCGAGCACGTCGGCCACCCGCTCGCGGTGGGCGGGCTCGGCGAAGTCGTGGCCGCCGAGCAGGCCCGTGGTGTTGGAGAAGAGTCGCGACCCCATGGCGTTGCACTGGCCGGTGATGGAGTTGGCCCCGGTGCCGGGCCGGCCGATGTTGCCGGTCATGAGGGCCAGGTCGATGATCGCCTGGGCGGTTCGCACACCCTGGTGGCTCTGGTTGACGCCCATCGTCCACCAGAACGACACGGCCTTCCCGGCGGCGATGGTCTCGGCCAGGCGACGCAACTGGTCGACCGGCACCCCGGTCTCGGTCTCCACCCGCTGGGGGGTGAACTCGCCGACGTGGATCCGGAACTCGGCGAACCCGTCGGTGTGGTCGGCCACGAAGGCGTGGTCGACGGCGTCGAGCTCGATGAGCATCCGCGCCAGCCCGTAGAGGAGGGTGAGGTCGCTCTTCGGCCGGGGAGCGAGGTGCTGGGTGGCGGCCATCGCCGTCTCCGTGGCCCGGGGATCGATCACCACGATCTCCGGGTTGTTCGGGTTGCGGCAGATGCGCTCCCACATGATCGGGTGGGCGACGCACAGGTTCGAGCCGACGAGCAAGATCACGTCGGACTGCTCGAAGTCGGCGTAGGTGTAGGGCGGGGCGTCGAAGCCGAACGACTCCTTGTAGGCCCGCACCGACGTGGCCATGCACTGGCGGGTGTTGCCGTCGCCATGGCGCATCCCCATCCCGAACTTGGCGACCGCACCCAGCAGCGCCATCTCCTCGGTGGGGATCTGCCCGGTCGACAGGAAGGCGACCGACTCCGGCCCGTGCTCGGCCTGGATCGCCCGGATGCGTTCGCACATCTCCCGCAGTGCCGTCGACCACGGCACCGGCTGGAGGTGGCCGTGCGAGTCGCGCAACAGGGGGGTGGTGGCCCGGTCGTCGGCGGCGAGGGGAGTCAGCGACTCCCAGCCCTTGGGGCACGCCATGCCGAGGTTGACGGGGTGGTCGGGGGTGGGGGTGAGGCCGATGGCGACGCCGTCGCGCAGGTGCACGTCGAGGCTGCAGCCGGTGGAGCAGAACCCGCACGTCACGCGGGTGACCTGGGTGGGCAGGCGTGAGGCCGGCACCTGGCCGAGGCCGAAGCCGCCGGGGCGCCGGTCGAGCAGCGAGGTCAGCGTGGGACGGCGCGTCATCGCGCCATCCCCGGCATGCGAGGGGCCACTGACGCCAGGAAGAAGAGCCGGCGCTCGATCAGCTCGGCGGCCACCGCGATGACCGTGGCGGCGGCGAGGAGCACGCCCGCCTCGATCGACACGGTCGGGGCGGAGACGAGTGCGGCGACGCCGATCCAGGGCACGAGGATTCCGCCGAGCACTCCCAGCATCACCCGCCAACCGAGCAGGGTTCGCAGTGGCCCGGCCAGCAGGGCGCGGGTGCGGCCGGGGGTGCTGGCGCCGGTCGCGGCGACGAGCGGGAGGAGTGGTCCGACGATGCCGAGCACGGTCGCCACCGACGCGACGGCTGCCAGCAGGACCGCCGGGCCGGTCACCGAGGAGACCGGCCGACCGTGCTCGGTGAGCACGGTGGTGGTGGCCACGAGCAGGGCGCCCCCGACACCCATCGTGGCGAGGAAGCGGGCTGAGCTGATCGGCCAGCGCCACCACCATCGTCCGGTCGTGGCGTAGATGGCGACCGAACAGGCGACACCGACGAGGCCGGAGACGGCGACGAGGAACCCCAGCAGTCTGGCGCCGCTGAGCTCGAGCACGGAGGCGAGGGCCCAGGCGCTGGCCGCCCCGGCGAACACGGAGAAGGCGGCGATCTCCCGGCTGAGCCACGAGTGCCCGAGACCCAGCAGCGCCCGCCAGGCGAGCAGGGGCCGACCGAGGTGGAGCACCGAGGCGCCGAGCGCCAGCAGGCCGGTGAGGAGGGCGACCACCACCGAGGCGGTGTCGCCGCCACCGTCAGAGACCCGCAGCACCCCGTCGAGGAGGAACGCCCCGACCGACACCTGGGTGAGCACCAGCATGACGGCGAGGGGGGCGTGGCCGTGGCTCGGGTGCACCGAGGCATGGTCGTCGGCCACCAGGTCCGCCGGCATCGGGGAGCTCGACACGTACCGGGTCGAGGGCATGGTCAGGGTCGAGACCGGGGCGCCGGGCACGAGCGCCGGCTCGCTGGCGGCCTCGATCTCGGCGACGAGCGCGTCGACGTCGACCACGTCGATGGTGATGGCGCCGGTGGGGCACCCCTGCACGCACGCCGGGGCCTCGCCCTCAGAGAGGCGGTCGGCGCACATGTCGCACTTGCGGACGATGCCGAGGTCGGCGTCGAAGCGGGGGACCTCGTAGGGGCAGGTGAGGGTGCAGTAGCTGCAGCCGATGCAGCTGTCGTCGAGGTGGCGCACGATCCCGGTGACCGGGTCCTTCTCGTAGGCGTTCGCCGGGCAGCCCTCCATGCACGCCGGCTCCACGCAGTGATGGCACGCGGAGGTGACCGTGCGATGCAAGGGGCCGGCGGTCGATGCGGCTCGGAGGGTGCCGACCGTGCGCCAGTTCTCCTCTGGCTGCAGCCCGTTGAGGCTGTGGCAGGCGGCGACGCACGCCTTGCAGCCGGTGCAGGCGTCGAGGTCGACCCGGAACCCGTACTGCTGGCCCGGCCCGGGAGGGGTGGCGGGGAGGCGGTCGCTCCACCACCGGGCCGAGGCCGGTCGGGAGCCGATCTCGACGGTCGTCGGGCCGTGGTCGGCTCGGCTGGCGAACCGCTCGACCGCGGTGAGCTCGCGCTGGCGCCGCAGGTACTCGTCGATCGGCGTCGGCACGTGCTCGATCGGAGCGGAGAGCGCCACCGTGTCGGTCATGCGCGTCCTGCGGTGGCCAGGTCGAGCCCGCCCCTGCTCGCCCCGGCGCCGACGGGCACGGCGCCAGTAGCGATCGCGTCTCGGAGGGCGTCGTCGTCGGCGTGGCTCGAGGCGGGCTCCACCAACCACCGGGTGGCGAGGAACACCACGATCGACATCGCCCCCATGAGGAGGAACACGCCTTGCGGGGACAGGAAGAGCAGGGAGGTGAGGAACACGATCCCGCCGACGTTGCCGTAGGCGCCGGCCAGCCCGGCGATCTGGCCGCTGACCGGCTTCTTGATCAGCGGCACGATGGCGTACACCGCCCCGTTGCCGGCCTGGGCGAACAGCGACACGCCGAGCACGGTGGCGATGGCCAGGGCCAGCGGCCAGGCGTCGCTCAGTCGGGAAGCGACGAGGTAGCCGGCGCCCAGGCCCACCAGCAGGAGGGCCAGCCAACGTCGGCGGCTGCGGAGCACGTCGGAGAAGAGACCGCCAGCGGGCCGCGACACCAGGTTCATGATGGCGAAGGTGGAAGCGGCCGCGCCGGCCACCGTCGTCGAGAGGCCCCAGGTGTGCTCGAAGAACTCGGGTAGGAACGACACCGCCGCCAGCTCGGAGCCGAAGGTGCACATGTAGGCGAGCGACAACACGGCGACCGAGCGGAAGGGGTACTGCTCGTCGGTCGGGACGGCATTGGCGCGGGCCCGGACGTTCACCTTCCAGACGGCGAGGACCTGGACGCCGAGCAGGACGATGGCCGCGGCGATGGCCACGGCCAGGACGGCCGACGAGATCACGTCGACGTACCAGATTCGCCAGGCGATCACGCCGAGGGCGCCGGCGAGCGGCACCGACATGGCGATGAGCCCCCACACCGCCGGTCGGCCGGTGACCTCGAGGGCGGCGGCCTTGCGGGCCCGGACGTAGGGCACGCCGCCGGGGGTGTCGTCGACGAGCCGGGAGTAGGCCAGGCCGTAGAGGCATGCCGCCACGCCGGTGAGGGCGGCGGCCCAGCGCCAGCCGTCGGGTCCACCGATGGTGTCGGCGACGATCGGCAGGCACAGGGTGGCGGCGGCGGCGCCGAAGTTGCCCCAGCCTCCGTAGAGGCCCTCGGCGGTGCCGAGCTGGCGGGGCGGGAACCACTCGGAGACCATCCGGATGCCCACCACGAAGCCGGCGCCGACGACGCCGATCATGAGCCGGCTCACGACCAGCATGCCGAAGGAGTTGGCGGTGGCGAACAGGATGCAGGGGACGATGGCGTAGACGAGGATCGCCGAGAACGTGCGGCGCGGACCGAACCGGTCGAGCAGGCCACCGATCACCAGTCGGGCGGGCACGGTGAGGGCCAGGTTGCACAGACCGAGGGTGACCAGCTGCCCCTTGCTCAGGCCGAACTCCTTGCCGATCGTGGTGGCGAACGGGGCGAAGTTGAACCACACCACGAAGGTGAGGAAGAAGGCGAACCACGTGAGGTGCAGAGTGCGCTGGGCCGGTCCGCGGCGGAACATCTGGCGCACGAGGCGTCCGGCGCGCACGACGCCCGACCCGTCGGCCGACGGGGACGGTGCGGTCGTGGAGGGGGTGGGGGCGGTCATGGAATCACTGTGACGGGGTGCGGTTTCCCACTCGTGTTTCGGCGGTTACGCCTGAGGCGCGGCAGGCGCACGGGGATCCGGGGTGGCTGTGAGGCGGTCGCACGACGGGGTTCGGGCTGTGCGGACGATGGCCGGACGCGGCTTGGAGTCGCCAGATGCGGGTCAGATCAGAGTCAGAGAAGGGTCAGGTGCTGCTCAGGCGGTAGCCGCGGCGCATGACGGTCTCGATGTGGGAGCCGGCCGATCCGAGACGGCGACGGAGCCGGCCGACGGTGACCTCGACCACGTGGTCGTCGGTCTCGCCCGTCCAGACCTCGCGCAGGAGCGTGCCCTTGGACACGACGGCGCCGGGGCGTCGGGCGAGCAGGGTGAGCACCGCCCGCTCCCGGTCGGTGAGGTTCACCGGGGAGCAGTTGCCGGCCATGACCATCCGGCCCTGGATCAACAGTGAGGTGCCGTCGAGGTCGAGGACGGTCGAGCGCGCTGCGAGGGCGACGACGAGAGCCTGCACCATGGCACCGAGGCGGGCGTTGCGCGGTTCCACCGGCTCGCCGAGGCCGAGGCTGATCACCCGGCCGGCGGTGACCGGGCCGACGGCGGCGACCGTCACCGCGCCCGAGTGGCAGGCGCGGCAGACGTCCTCCCATCGCCCGCTGTCGCGGGCGATGGTGGCGAAGTTGGTGACGGCGTGGGCCGACGTGAACGTCACTGCGTCGATGGTGCGCTCGGCGACGGAGGCGACGATGCGCTCCGCCAGGGTCCGGTCGGCTGGCAGGTGCCACTGGTAGACGGGCACGGCCTGCACCTCGTAGCCGAGGTCGGGCAGGACGGTGAGCAGCGGTGAGCTCTCGGCCCCGTCGAGCTGCACGGCCACCCGCACAGGGGAGCCGTCAGGTCGCTCGGACGGTCGGGTGGCGAGGTGGTCGACCACCTCGGCGTAGGTCGCGCCCGGCGTCTGCCACGTGATCTCCAGGCCCGCGGTCAGGGCCGCTCCGGCCGCTTTGGGGCCACGCACCACGACCTCGGAGCGTTCCAGTGCATCGAGCAGGGCCGCGTCGAGGCCGAGGCTCTCCGCCGCCGAGAACCAGCCCCTGACCCCCAGCGCGGTGCACAGCACCACCAGATCGGGCGGGCAGGCGATGAGCCGCTCGGTGGCCTGGCGCAGCCCGTCCTCGTCGGCGAGGGGAAGGGTACGGATCACCGGGCCGGCGAGGACGGTGCCGCCCCGCCGCTCGATGAGCTCGGCCTGCTCCTCGCTGCGGCGGTCGGCCGTGACAGCGACGGTGTAGCCCGCGAGGGCGCCCAGGTCCACGCCGTCAGGGTCGCGGTGACGGGTTACGGCGGGGTTTCCTGATCATTGCCCCACCGTGATCCCGCTCGGGGTGCCCGACGTCACCCCGGAGGGGTCCACCAGGACGATCCCGTCCACCACCGTCACCGGCCAGCACCGGACCCGGATCGAGGGATCGTCGAGCGACTCGCCGGTGCTCAGAGTGAAGCGCTGCTTGCGCAGGGGTGAC
>DATDIY010000415.1:0-2945 GCA_036520815.1 Acidimicrobiales bacterium | reverse complement strand
GGGAGGGGAGGGGAGCAAGAGCGCCGGCGATGTCGTACCGGGTGCCTAGGGTCGTGGGCATGGCCAAGGTCCGCGCCGTGTTCCGCTGTACCGAGTGCGGCTCCACCGCGCCCAAGTGGGTGGGCCGCTGCCCGGGGTGCGAGGAGTGGAACACGCTCGTCGAGGAGCTCGAGGTGCCGGTCTCCGCGTCCGCCGCCGAGCGGCTCGGTCCGAGGGACCGCCCGGTGCCCATCTCCGAGGTCGACGTCGCCGAGTGGGCCGTCCGCGCCACCGGCATCGGCGAGCTCGACCGGGTGCTCGGGGGCGGGCTCGTCCCGGGCTCGGTCACCCTGGTCGGAGGCGAGCCCGGCATCGGCAAGTCCACGCTCCTGTTGCAGGCAGTGGCCTCGATCGCCGCCGACGGCGCCAAGGTCCTGTACGTCTCGGCGGAGGAGTCCAAGCAGCAGGTGCGCCTGCGAGCGGAGCGATTGGGTTCGCTGCGGCCGAGCCTGTGGTTGGCGTCGGAGACCTCGCTGCCCCACATCCTCGACTTCGTCGAGGAGGTCCAGCCCGAGGTCCTGGTGGTCGACTCGATCCAGACCGTGCACCACCCCGACATCGGCTCGGCGCCGGGTTCGGTGTCCCAGGTCCGCGAGTGCGCCGCCCGTCTGGTCGGCGCAGCCAAGGCCGGCGGGCTGGCGGTGGTGCTGGTCGGGCACGTCACCAAGGACGGCGGGCTCGCCGGCCCCCGGGTGCTCGAGCACGTGGTCGACACCGTCCTCGCCTTCGAAGGCGAACGCCACCACGCCCTCCGGCTGTTGCGGGCGGCCAAGCACCGCTTCGGTGCCACCGACCAGCTCGGCCTGTTCGAGATGACCGACGGGGGTCTGGTCGGGGTGCCCGATCCCAGCCGGCTGTTCCTCGCCGACCGTCGCAAGGGCGTGTCCGGCTCGGTGGTCGTGCCGACCATGGAGGGACACCGACCGCTGCTGGTGGAGATCCAGGCCCTCGTCACGCCGAGCCGTCTGGCGTCGCCCCGGCGCTCGGCGCAGGGCCTCGACGCCGGCCGCCTGTCGCTGTTGTTGGCGGTGCTGGGCGAACGGGCCGGCTTCTCCTTCGCCGAGACCGACGTGTACGCCCTGGCGGTGGGTGGGGTGCGGATCGCCGAGCCGGCCGCCGACCTCGGCGTGGCGCTGGCGCTGGCCTCGGCGCTCGTCGCCAGCCCGCTTCCTCCCGACCTGGTCGTGTGCGGCGAGGTCGGGTTGGGGGGCGAGCTGCGCCAGGTCTCCCAGACCGATCGTCGCCTGGCCGAAGCGGCGCGCCTCGGGTTCAGTCGGGCGTTGGTGCCCCGGCTCGCGCCCGCACCCCCTGACGGGATCACCGCGGTGCGGGTGTCCACCCTGGCCGAGGCGATCGAGGCCGCCGGTCTCACGGTCGAGCGAGGTCACCCGTCCGGTTCGCGTCGGGGGGTGGCCCGCCCCCCAACCGGCGAGGGCGACGATGGCTCCGCGCCCGGGGCTGCGTCGCCCGATGCGTGGCCGACACCTCGGCTGCGAGCGGTCGACCCCTCGGAGATCCCCGACACGGTCCCCGACGACCTCTTCGACGACCAGTTCTGACCGGTTCCGTCCGGTTCCGTCCGGGCCAAGCTGACGGCGATCTGACGGTGGAGGTGACCCCGATCTGACGCGAGCCTGACCCGGCCCGGCCCGGTCTCCCAGGCTGGCGTCGGCGCCCTGCGGTCTACACTTGCCCGATGCCCCGCCGGCGCAGTGAGGCAATGCTCGACGCCCTGGCCGCGGTCGCGCCCGGCAAACCGCTGCGCGAGGGGCTCGATCGGATCCTCCAATCCGGCATGGGTGCGTTGATCGTCGTGGGGGACGGTCCCGACGTGCTCAACATCTGTTCCGGTGGCTTCCTGCTCGACGCCGCCTTCAGCCCCCAGCGCCTCTCGGAGCTGGCCAAGATGGACGGCGCCATCGTGCTGGCCAACGACTCCAGCCGGATCGCCCGGGCCAACGTGCACCTGGTGCCGAACCCGAACGTGCCGACGTCCGAGACCGGCACGCGGCACCGCACCGCCGAGCGGGTGGCCCGCTCGATCAACGTCCCGGTGATCTCCGTCTCGGAGGACATGTCGATCATCGCCGTGTACGTGGGCGACGAGAAGCACCAGCTCGTACCCATCCCGCGGCTGCTCGACCGGGCCAACCAGGCCCTCCAGACCCTCGAGCGCTACAAGAACCGGCTCGACGAGGTGTCCTCCGCTCTGTCCGAGCTCGAGGTCGAGGACATCGTCTCGCTCCGCGACGTCGTGGTCCTGCTCCAGCGCACCGAGATGCTCATGCGCATCGCCGAGGAGATCGACGAGTACATCGTCGAGCTGGGCGCCGACGGGCGCCTGGTGCGGCTGCAGCTCGAAGAGGTGCTCGGCGGCATCGGCGACGAGCGTCGGATGGTGATGCGCGACTACTTCAACGAGGGCGACGACTGGCCCCTGGCCGACGCCATGGCGACGCTGGCCGAGCTCGACACCGAAGCGCTCCTCGACCTCAAGACCGTGGCCGAGGTCTTGCACCTCCCCCAGGGCTCCGCCGACCTCGACCTCAGCCTGCAACCCCGGGGCTACCGGCTGCTCTCGCGGATCCCCCGGATACCGGAGCCGATCATCGACCACATCGTCGAGCACTTCGGCACCCTGTCCAAGATCATGCGGGCCACCATCGACGACCTCGACGACGTCGAAGGCGTGGGCGACACGAGGGCGAAGACCATCAAGGAAGGCCTCTCGAAGCTGGCCGAGTCGAGCATCCTCGACCGCTACAGCTGAGCCGGTCGCCCGATCGGTACCGCCGGGCCGTCCGGGCTCGGCTAGAACGGCGCGATGCGCATCGAACTGCCCAACGGGACCCCGGCCGAGCTGGCGCGTCCTGCCCTCGGCGACCCCACCCAGGGCCTGGTGCTCT
>DATDIY010000414.1:0-4360 GCA_036520815.1 Acidimicrobiales bacterium | reverse complement strand
AAGCCGCCTCAGCACGGCGTCATCGTCCGTACCGCCGCCGAGGGGGTCACGTCCGACGAGATCGCCGCCGACGTGCGACGACTGCTCGCCCAGTGGGCCGCCATCGAGGAGCTCGCCTCCAAGGTCCAGGCCCCGGCGCTGCTCTACCGCGAGCCCGACATGGCCGTGCGGGTCATCCGCGAGGAGTTCAACGACGACTACCGCGGCGTCGTCATCGACGACGAGCAGCTCTACGCGGAGGTGCGCGACTACGTCGCCAGCATCTCGCCCGCCCTCGCCGACCGGGTGCAGCACTACGACCGCTCGGTCGAACCCCTGTCGATCTTCGAGCGCCACCACGTCCACGAGCAGATCCACAAGGCCCTCGACCGCAAGGTGTGGCTGCCGTCGGGTGGCTCGCTGATCATCGAGCACACCGAGGCGCTCACCGTCATCGACGTCAACACCGGCAAGAACGTCGGCTCGTCGAGCCTCGAGGAGACCGTCTTCAAGAACAACCTCGAAGCGGCCATCGAGATCGCCAAGCAGCTGCGCCTGCGCGACATCGGCGGGATCATCGTCATCGACTTCATCGACATGGAGATCAAGGGCAACCGCGACCAGGTCATCAAGGTGTTCCGTGACTCCCTGGCCCGCGACAAGACCCGCACCCAGGTGTTCGACATCTCCGAGCTCGGCCTGGTCGAGATGACCCGCAAGCGCATCGGGGAGGGGCTGCTCGAGTCGTTCTCGTCGCTCTGCCCGGAGTGCGAGGGCCGCGGCGTCCAGATCGACCAGTCCCTCCTGACCTGACCGGCCCACTGCCTTCCAAGCTGGCTCACCACGTACCGCCGGCGGTACCTGGTGAGCCAGCTTCAGGGCAGTCGGGGGGCTGGTTTCACCTGGTGGCGTCGACCCGCTAGAGTCGCACCCCGATGTATGCCGTGATCCAGACCGGTGGAAAGCAGTACAAGGTCGAAGAGGGCCAGCGTCTCGACGTTGAGCGCCTCGGCGACGCCGAAGAGGTGACCCTCACCCCTGTCCTCGTCGTCGACGGCGACTCGGTGCTCGCCACCCCCGGCCAGCTGAGCGGGGCCAGCGTCACCGCTCGTGTCGTGGGCGAGGCCAGAGGCCCGAAGATCACCGGCTTCACCTACAAGAACAAGTCGAACGAGCGCAAGCGCTGGGGTCACCGCCAGCACTACGCGACGATCGAGATCACCGGAATCACGAAGGGCTGACCGATGTCGAAGACCAAGGGTGGTGGCTCCACCAGGAACGGCCGTGACTCCCAGGCCCAACGCCTCGGCGTGAAGCGCTTCGACGGCCAGGCCGTGCTCGCCGGCACGATCCTCGTCCGCCAGCGCGGCACCCGCATCCATCCCGGCGAGAACGTCGGCAGGGGCGGCGACGACACCCTGTTCGCCCTCACCGAGGGCAAGGTGAAGTTCGGCTCACGCAAGGGCCGCAAGCTCGTCGACATCCTCCCCGTCGACTGACGCCGCGCCACCAGAACTGACTCGAAGGGCGGCCTCCGGGCCGCCCTTCGTCGCGCCCGGGTCCGCCCTCCTCTGCGAACCGCCTATGGTTGCGGTATGGCAATCGATGCGGGAGCGCAACAGAGGGCCCAGGCCGAGGCGGTGCTGGTGGCATCGAAGGCGCTGGTGGGGGTGGCGGCGAGGTCGTTGGCGCCGGTGGAGGAGGAGGTGACGCTCGTGCAGTTCCGGGCACTGCTCCTGGTGGTCGAGGAGCGGGCCACGTCGCCAGGGGACCTCGCCACCTTCCTCGACATCCACCCGTCGAACGCCACGCGCCTCGTGGATCGCCTGGTCAACAAGGGCCTTCTCGACCGGGAGTCCGCCGAGCAGGACCGGCGCACCGTCGTGCTGGGGGCGACCGAGGCGGGCCGGACCCTCATCGGCGACGTCCTGGAGCAGCGCCGGCGGCAGATCGAGCAGATCCTCGAGCGCATGGGACCCGACGCCGCCCGGGTGGCCGAGGTGCTCGGGCGGTTCGCCACGGCGGCCGGCGAGTCGGGCGATGAGGCCTGGAGGCTCGGTTGGGTCTCCTGAGATCGCCCCGGGCCGCCTACCGAAACCTCGTCGCCCGTCGGCGCGACGAGTTGTCCCACCTCGCCAAGAGGACGTGGGAGGTGGTGCTGCTGGCTGCCATCGTCGGGGTGGTGACCGGCCTCGGCGTAGCTCTGCTCGACACGGTGGTGCTCGGCATCGAGGAGCGGGTCGTCGAGCTGCCGCTGTGGATGGTGGCCGTCGCCCCGGCGGTCGGCCTGGCCCTCACCGCCCTGATCCTGCGCTGGGTCGGCCAGGGCGCCAGCCCATCGACCGCGGACGAGTACCTCCAGTCCTTCCACGACCCCGAGTTCCCACTGCCGACCCGTCCGCTCGTCGCCCGCATGCTCGGCGCCGTCGCCACCCTGGGCCTGGGCGGTCCGATGGGACTCGAGGGCTCCTCGATCTACTGGGGGACGTCGGTGGGTTCGCGTCTGCGCGACCTCACCGGACGCTGGATCGGCATCCCCGAGCGGAGAGTGCTCCTCGTGGCCGGCGCCGCCGCCGGCGTGGCCGCCATCTTCAAGGCGCCCGCCACCGGAGCCGTCTTCGCCCTCGAGGTCCCGTACCAGGACGATCTGGCCCGACACATGCTGTTGCCCTCGCTCGTCGGGGCCGCCACCGGCTATCTGAGCTTCGCTGCCTTCCACGGCACCCAGTCCCTGTTCGAGGTGGCCGACTCGATCCCGTTCTCCTACTGGGACCTGCTCGCCGCCATCGCCCTCGGTCTGCTGGCCGCGCTCGGTGCCCGCGTCTTCGCCAAGGGCGTGCGTTGGGCCAAGGACTGGTCGGGCCGCACCCCGGCCTGGCGCCGAGTCGCCATCGGTGGCGGCGTGCTCGCCGTCCTCGTGGTCGTCTCGAACTGGGCGTGCGGCGAGCCCCTCTCCTTCGGACCTGGCTACTCGGCGCTCAGCTGGGCCCTCGACCCGAATCGAGCGCTCTGGGCCGTCGCCGTGCTGCTGGTGGTGCGTTGCGTCGGGACCGTCGCCGTGGTCGGCGGCGGTGGGGTGGGAGGACTGTTCGTCCCGCTCGTGGTGGCAGGAGCGCTGACGGGCCGACTCGTCGGAGGTGCCCTGCACACGCTCGACACCGCCTTGTTCACCGTGATCGGGGTGGCCGCGTTCCTCGGCGCCGGCTATCGGGTGCCGTTGGCGGCGGTCATGTTCGTGGCCGAGACGACCGGGCAACCCGGCTTCATCGTGCCCGGCCTGCTCGCCGCCGTCGCCGCCGAGCTGGTGATGGGGTCGTCGTCGGTCACGGCCTACCAAGTGCGCTCGAACCGCGCGTGACTCCGTCGCCGGAGCATCCGGTCACCCCACCTTGGGTGGGTCAGGCGGTGCGGCCGTCGAGGCCGCGGGGGAGCTGGTCGGCGGGCCAGTCGAGCTCCTCGACCGCCATTCGGCAGGCGTAGCGGTCGGTCATCCCGCCCACGTAGGTGATCGACGCCCGCAGCGCCGCCGGGGTGCCGGGACGGTCGACGTCGTCGACCCGGGCGGCCGAGAGCCGGTCGGGACGGGCGGCGTAGTGCTCGACCAGGCCCTGCAGCACGGCGACGACCGCTCGACCCTGGGCCAGCGACTCGGGGCGCAGGTAGATCTGCTCGTAGTTGGTGGCCCGGAAGGCGGCCAGGGCCTCGGCCAGGGGCGTCGGCATGGCGACGTGGCCGGCGGTGGCGGTGCCCGAGACCACGCCCTCGATGAATGTGCTCAGCCACGTGCTGCGACGGTCGCCGCACCGCTCGCGCACCACGGGCGGCAACGCATCGGCCGACACGATGCCGGCCCGCACGGCGTCCTCGAAGTCGTGACAGACGTAGGCGATGCGGTCGGCCCAGCTCACGACCTCGCCCTCGGGAGTGGACGGCGCCGGCCGGGACCACGAGTGGTTGCGGACACCGTCGAGGGTCTCGAGGCAGAGGTTGAGCGGCGCCAGCACCACGTCGGCGCCCCAGACGGCGTGGTCGTAGCCGTCGGGCAGATAGGGGCTGAAGGCGTCCTCGGAGGCGTGACCGCCGGGACCGTGACCGCAGTCGTGGCCGAGGGCGATGGCCTCGGTGAGGGCGACGTTGAGGCGCAGCGCCCGGGCGATGGCGGTGGCGACCTGGGCGACCTCGAGGGCGTGGGTGAGGCGGGTGCGCTGGTGGTCGTCGGGGAAGATGAAGACCTGGGTCTTGCCGGCGAGGCGGCGGAACGCGGTGGCGCCGTGGAGGATGCGGTCGCGGTCGCGCTCGAAGCAGGTGCGAACCGGATCGGGGACCTCGTCTCGCGCCCGCTCGCCCGCGTCGACGGCGCGGGTGGCGCCGGGCGCCATCC
>DATDIY010000413.1:0-5971 GCA_036520815.1 Acidimicrobiales bacterium | reverse complement strand
CTGGCTCATGGTGCCGCCGCTGCCGCTCGCCGCTCGCCCCGCCTACGCCGTGATCGCCCCCGCCGCGGTGGGCCTGCTGCCGGGATGGGCCCAGCGGGAGCTCTGGCTGCCGCTGCTACCCGGCGTCGACCCGGTGGTGGTACAACCGGCGGCGCGGGTGCTTCTACGCACGTTGTCGTGGGCGGTGGCCGGTGTGCGCCCGCCGGATCAGCCCGACGCGCCCGAGGGCGAAGCAGCCTGACCTTCAGGCGTCGTCGCCACCCGAACCGAGGTTGAACGCCACCTCGAGCAGCCCGCTCACCGTGCCCTGCGCACCCAGGTGCTGGTTGGCCAATCCGACCGCGGTGCCCTCGGGGACGAGGACCCGCAGGCCCCGGGGGACCACCCGGAAAACCAGCGGCGGCGTCAGCACGACGTGCTCGCCGTCGATGCCGACGGGCAGCTTCTCCTGACCCGAGCCGATGGTGAGCTCCGTCGTGACCCAGGGCCACACTCCACTGTGGCGCTCGACCTGCCGGGCGGCGGCCAGCATGGTGATGGCAGCGAGATCGGCGCCGTGGTTCACGTCGACCGCGATCACTCCGAGCTGGCCGGCGTCGAGGTGCAGCCGGCGCCCGAACGCCGGCCCGGACATCTCGTACGCCCCGTTGGAGACCTGGATCAGCGCGGCGCTGTCCCAGTGACCCTGGCCGGGCACCTCGAGCTGGAGGTCGAATGACGCCCCGCCCTTCTCCAGGAGGTCGGGAAGCACCTTCAGCGTCGTCTCGACCTTGGCGTCGCGATAGCCGGGCTGCTCGACGGCGGCGGCGTAGAGACCGAGCGACACGTTGTTGAGGAACATGCGGTCGTTGACGGTCGAGTAGTCGACGGCGTGCTCCTCCCCGCGTACGAAGGCGGCCAGGGCCTGCGTGGGGTCGGTGCGGTCGAGACCGAGATCGCCGGCGTAGTGGTTGCGGGTCCCGGCGGGGACGACCACGAACGGCAGGTCGTGCTCGGCCGCCACCTGGGCGACGGCGGCGAGCGACCCGTCACCGCCCGCCATCCCCAGGGCATCGGCGCCGGCGGCGACGGCGGCCCGGGCCAACTGGCCGGGGTCGTCTCCCCGCTCCATGAGCACCACCTCGATGCCGTGCTCGGCGGCCACCGCGACGAGGTCGCAGGAGACGACCTTGCCTCCGCCCGAGTGCGGGTTGGCGACCACGACGGGATGCTGGGAGGTCCGGCCGCCCGCCGCCTCGGCCCACACCGCGTCGCCCGAAGGCGGTGGCACGCGGAGCGCATAGCGCCCTGCAGCCACGCTCCCCAGCACCAGCGCGGCTCCGACGACGCTCGACCATCGGAAGTAGCCGAGCGTCGAGATCCGCACGATGGTCGCCACCACCACGACGAGGCCGGCCACCACGGTGGCGATGGCGCTCACCAGGCGCATCCCGCCAGTGGAGGTGAGGGCGCTGAAGCCGGCGACCAGCAGCAGAGCGGCGGCGGCGATGACGATCAGGAAGTAGCCGATGTTGTCGATCGTCGACCACACCAGCAACACGAGCCCGGCGAGGCCGAGCACCAACGACGCCACCGCCGCGGTGCGCTGGAGGGGCCGCTCGCCGACGCGGTGATCGACGTAGCGGACCGGGTGACGGCCGTCCACTCGTCGATCGTAGGTCCGATGCCAGCACCCGGGCGGGCCCGACGCCAGACTGCGGGCGTGTCCCCCGCTGCCCCGATCCACCTGTGCTTCGTGTGCCTCGGCAACATCTGCCGCTCGCCGACGGCTGAAGGCGTCATGGCGGCGCTGGTGGCCGAGGCCGGGTTGGCAGACGTGATCGTGGTCGACAGCGCCGGAACCGCCGGGTGGCATCGCGGCGAGGCCCCCGACCCGCGGGCGACGGCCGAAGCTCGGCGCCGCGGCGTGGAGCTCACCTCCCGGGCATCTGCGTTCGCGCCCGGCGACGCCGCCGCCTACGACCTGGTGCTGGCGATGGACCGCCAGAACCTCTCCGACCTGCTCGACCGCACGCCCGAACCCGAGCTGCGCCCACGCCTGCGCCTGCTGCGCGAGTTCGACCCGGCGCTTGGACGCGACGACCGCTGGAACGGTGAGGTGCCCGACCCGTGGTCGGGTGGCGAGGAGGGGTTCGCCGTCGTCTACGACCTCATCGAAGCTGCTTGCCGCGGCCTGCTCGACCATCTCCGCCGCGGCCCCGATGGCGGGACGGCTCAGCCGTCACAGCCGCCGAGGGCGTCGTCGTAGAGCGCGGCCAGCCGCCGCTGCCCCGCCTCGTTCGGGTGGACCGTGTCGAAGAGCAACGAGCCGCCCGGCTCGGATCCGGTTTCGAAGCGGGTCACTTCCCCCGCCCAGTCGATCACCCCGGCGCCCGAGGCGGCCGCCAGGCGGGTGATCGCCTGGTTCGCCTCGGTCACCTCCGGGGCGTAGTCGTAGCCACCGAAGGCCAACGTGTCGGCCACGGTGACGACGTGGACGCAGGCGATGCCGCCGAGATCGGCCAGGAGGGCCTGTAGGTCCGCAGCCACCTGTTCTGTGGATCGGTGCCGCAGCACGTCATTGGTCCCGAGGTTCACGATCATCTGGGAGGGAGCAGCCTCGGCCAGCGCGACGGCGGCGGGATGCTGCTCGGCGATGGTGAAGCCCGACCGTCCGTCGACGTCGAGCTCCCACCGACCGGACAGCTCGTCGAGCAGGACGTCCTGGCCCCACTCGGTGATCGAATCACCGACGATCGCGACCGTCGGCCGGTCGCTCGCGGTGTCGTCGGGTCCGACCAGGCTGGTCGAGCCCGCTGAGCCCTCGGCCGCCGGCTCGGAGCTGGAGCAGGCGGACAAGCCGACCACCACGAGCGCGACGACGGCGATCGCCACGGCAGCTCGACCCCGGCGGTGGCGGACGAGCCGGGTCGAGGTGGGCGGCTCCGGCACGGGCACGACGGGCAACCTATCGGCCGGACGAGGCCCGGTAGCATCGCTGGCGTCGTGGCACCACCTCCCCCGTCCCTCCCCACCCGCGCCCGCTTCGCCGTCGCCACCGGCCGAGCGGTGGCCGGGGCCTCGAAGCTGGTGCACTTCGGGTCAGGCAGCGTCATCGGTGGACGGGCCGCCCTCCTGGTCGACCGCGATCTCCTTCGCCGGCTCACCCACGGGCGCGACGTCGTGGTCGTGAGCGGCACCAACGGAAAGACGACGACCACCCGCCTGATCGGGGCGGCGCTCGGCACCGACCGACCGGTCGTGTCCAACTCGCTCGGGGCCAACATGGCGCCGGGGATCGTGGCCGCCCTCGGCGCCGCTGATCCGGGGGCGACAGCCGTGCTCGAGGTCGACGAGCGCTGGGTCGAGTCGGTGCTGCGCGACACCAGGGCCGGCACCGTCGTCCTGCTGAACCTGAGTCGCGACCAGCTCGATCGCACCCAGGAGGTGCGCAAGCTGGCCGAACGGTGGCGCCGGGCGCTCCACACCAACCCGCCGGCGCGGGTGGTCGCCAACGCCGACGACCCCCTGGTGGCGTGGGCCGCCGCCGCTGCTCCGCACGTCGTGTGGGTCGGGACGGGCCAGGAGTGGACCGCCGACGCCGCCGGGTGCCCGAACTGCTCGGGCCGCATCGCATTCTCACCGGGGAGCTGGCGCTGCACCGCCTGCGACCTGGCCCGACCCGAGCCCGACGTCACCCTCTCCGACGGGGCCATCTCCCTTTCCGGGACCACCGTCGACGTGGCCCTCTCCCTGCCGGGCGGGGTGAACCAGGTCAACGCCGCGTTCGCGCTGGCGACGGCCGTCGCCCTCGGAGCCGACCCCGAGCGAGCCGCCGGAGCGGTCGCGGCGGTGGACGAGGTGGCTGGCCGCTACCGCGTCGCCCACATCGGAGGCCACGCCGTTCGCCTGCTGCTGGCCAAGAACCCGGCCGGCTGGCACGAGGCCCTCGGCATGCTCCAGCCCGCGCCGGCACCGGTCGTGGTGGCCATCAATGCCCGCATCGCCGACGGCCACGACCCGTCCTGGCTCTGGGACGTCGACTACGAGCGCCTCGACGACCGGTTCGTGGTCGCGACCGGCGAACGGCGCCACGACCTCGCCGTGCGCCTCCGCTACGCCGGCGTCGAGCACTCCGTCGCCGACGACGCGGCCGACGCCGTGCGCGCCGCCGCAGCTGCGGCCGGCCACGAGCCCGGGTCGGTCATCGACCTGGCCGCCAACTACACCGCCTTCCAGGAGTACCTGGAGCTCGTGGGTGGTCCCCGGTGAGCACGGCTCGCGAGTCCGCGGTGCGCGTCGGGGTGCTGTTCCCCGACCTGCTCGGCACCTACGGCGACGGCGGCAACGCCCTCGTGCTCGCCCAGCGCCTCGCCTGGCGAGACATCTCCGTCGACCTGGTCACCGTCGCCTCCGGCACCGCGGCCCCCGACTCGTGCGACCTGTACCTCGTCGGCGGAGGGGAGGACGGACCTCAGGTCCAGGCCACCCGCGAGCTGGCGGACAGTAGGGCCCTGCACCGCGCCGTCGACGCCGGCGCGGCGGTGCTCGCCGTCTGTGCCGGCATGCAGATCCTCGGCCATCGCTTCCCCGACGCCACCGGCACCGAACGTCCGGGCCTCGGCCTGCTCGACTGCGACACCGTTCGAGTCGATCGGCCCCGGGCGGTGGGCGAGCTGCTCACCACCGAGGCGACCGCCCCGGACCCGTCCGGGGGACCCGACCTGGCCCTCGGTGTGCTCACCGGGTTCGAGAACCACGCCAGCCGTACCGTGCCCGGCGCCTCGAGCACCACCCTCGCGCCGGTGGAGGTCGGCGAGGGCAACGGCGACGGCACCGAGGGCGTGGTGTGCGGCCGCATCGTCGGCACCTACCTCCACGGGCCCGTGCTGGCCCGCAACCCCCGACTGGCCGATCTCCTGCTCGGTTGGGTGGTGGGTCCCGACGCCCTCACCCCGCTCGACGACGGCGAGGTCGACACGCTGCGGGCCGAGCGACTGCGGGCCGCCCGCTCCCACGAGCTCGCGCCCCGACGGTCCTGGCGCGACCTGCTCCGCCGTTCGTAGCGACCCGTGACAAGCTCGGCGGCCGTGGAGACCACCGTCGCGAGGATCGACACCGTCCGGTCCAGTGCTCGGGCCCGGGCGGCGGCCGTGCTGATGGGGATCTCGTGGGCGACGATCGGTCTCGGCCTCGTCGTCGGGTTCAACCAGCTCGCCACCCAGTCGCCCGTCGACGCCGTGCTCCCCGTCGCCCTCTTCTCGGTGGGTGCCACCGGCGTGGTCACCATGGTCGCCGCCACCCTCGACCCGTTCGAGCGACGCGGACCGGAGCGGCACCTCCTCGAACCGCCGCCCGCGGAGGAGGGCTTCCTGCACTTCGGCATCGGCCTGGCCGCCATCGCGGCAGTCGGATGGCGATGGGGCACGACCGCCCAGGCCGCCCTCGTCGGCGCCTACGGCCTCCAGCAGCTGCTGACTGCGGAGCTGGGCCTGCTCTCCCTGCTCGCGCGCCGCCGTCCCGAGCCCGACGCCGTGCGCATCGGGCTCACCGGCGCGGTGGGAGTGCTCTTCGTGGCGTTCGCCTGGTCGGCCCTGGCCGACGCCGGTGTCCGACCCTTCGGCGGGTGACGGTGCTCAGCCGAAGCTGACCGTGGCCAGCGCCTGGTTGACCTGCTGGGCCAGCACGGCGCGCATCCGGTGGCTGCCGATCACCACGTAGAGGCAGAACGGCCGGCCGTTCACCACGAAGAAGCGTTGGCAGCCGGACTGGCCGCCGACACCGCGCTGGAGGTTGTCGGGCGAGAAGTCGTCGGCCCGCAGCGGCCACGGGATGGTTCGCCCCTCGAACAGGGCGGTCTCGGCCTCGGCCGGGTCGTGCTCGAGGAGGGCGACGAACACCGCGCCCGACTCCATGAGCTCCACCGCCCCACCGCCGTAGTCTCCCCGCACCGGCGGAAGGGCGAAGTTGGCCACGTGCACGATCGGTGGCA
>DATDIY010000412.1:0-5043 GCA_036520815.1 Acidimicrobiales bacterium | reverse complement strand
CGGCGATCGCTGCCAGCACCGCCTCGGACGCGAGGTCGACGACGTCCTTGTCGGGATACTTCCCGAACTTGGTCATGTTGATCCCGAGGATCCAGATGTCGTCGCTTGCGCTCATGGTGTTCTCCGTTCGGTGGAAGGTCGGGTCAGGCGGGTTCGAAGGCGAAGCCGATGGCCTCGAGGCCGTTGTCGTCGGCGCCGAGGGTGTAGGTGGTCAGACGCAGCTTCATGCCCGTCGACACGTGCTCGGGGTCGGGCGGGGTGTTGATGATCAGGCCGCGCACGCTCGTGCCGTCGCAGTCGACGACGGCGGGCACGAACGGCACGGGGATGCCCGGCGCAGCCCGCGACACGATGGTGAAGGTGCGCACCTCACCGGTGGTCGGGACGGCGACGGTGGCGAACTCGGTGTGGCTGCACTTGGCGCAGGCGTTGTGGCGCCCGAAGAACCGAGCGCCGCAGTTGGTGCACTGTTCGGCCTCGAGGTGCGGCTCGTCGCCGAGCACCAGGTAGTCGACCAGTGGGATCAGATCGGACACGTGTCCCCTCTCGCAGCTCTACCCCGGCGGCCTTCGGCCGGAGCGCCGGCGCCATCGTACGGGTCCGCCGAGGGAGGCGTCTAACGCGGCCGTCGGGTCTGGCGGGGCGGGATCTGCCGACAGTGAGCGGGCGCCCTCAGCGACGTCGACGACGCAGGAGCCAGCCGCCGATGCCCAGCACGACGAGTCCGGCGAGCACCGCTGCGCCCACCTTGGCCGTCGACCGCACCACCGATCGGCCGTCGCCCGTCGGCGGCTCCGCCGGCCGGGGCGGGAGCGCGAGTCCCGGTCGGCGCACGTCGTGGAACCCGGAGATCGAGCTGCTCGGCACGGCCGGGCGCAGTTCGACGGGCAGATGCGGGTGGAGAGCCCACGATGCGATGATCCGGGGACGCAGCGGCCGCTCCCCCGGCTCGGCCGCGATCCAGTCGGCCCGCAGCTCCTCGGGGCGGACGTCGACGCGCAGGTAGCCGTGGTGCTCGAGGTCGCTCCAAACCGTGTGGGGCACGCGCCGATCGGCCACCTCGTCGGCGACGGACCGCCAGCCGTGGGGCAGCTGCTCCCCCATGGCGGTGGCGCTCACCGACGACGTGACGAGGTCGGCGGCCACGGCCCGCTCGCCCGTGGGATCGGGCACGAGGGCGGCCCAGTTCGAGTGGACATCGCCGGAGACCACTACCGCCGACCCGGCGCGGGCATCGAGGGCACGCGCCAGCCGATCGCGCTGCACGGGGTAGCCGTCCCACAGGTCGGTGCAGACGGCGTCGCCGTCGATGACCCGGTAGCCGCTGGGCAGGGCCGAGTCGGCCAGCTGCTCCGCCGTCCCGGTCGGCACCGGCAGCTGGAGCGGGGCGACCGGCACCTGGCTGGCGACGATGGCCCACGTGCGGCTGCGGTCGGCCAGACGCTGCTCGACCCATTCCATCTGGACCTCGGGCACGATGCGTCGGTCGGGGTCGCGCAGCGGCTTGGCGCCCTCGTCCCCCGACGGGCGGTCCCGCCCCGGGATGCGCGTGTCGAGCACCACCAGCTCGGCGAGCTCCCCGAACGGGACGCTGCGATGCATGTCGATCGGTTGTGCGGGATCGCTCAGTCGGGCCGGGAGCCACTCCTGACGGGCCCGGGTGGCGGCGGCGAGGCGGACCTCCCACGGTCCGTGCTCGGCCTCGTCGTGGGCCTTGGCCCCGTGGCGCCAGGAGTTGTCGGCCGTGTCGTGATCGTCCCAGACGAACACCATCGGGTGGCGCAGGTGCAGCGCCTGCAGGTCGGGATCGAGACGGGTGTGGGCGTGGCGGCGCCGGTAGTCCTCGAGCGTGACGGTGACACCGGGAGGATCGACCGGGTGCGGACCCTTGGGCTCCTCGTACAGGTAGTCGCCGAGGTGCACGACGAGGTCGACCTCGTCCTCCGCGATGGCCCGGTAGGCGGTGAGCTCCCCCATCGACCGGTCGGCACAACAGACGAACGCCAGGCGGGCCCAGTCCGTGGCGACAGGGAGGGTGCGGGTGCGACCGACCGGGGAGCGGACGCCATCGACCTCGAACCAGAAGTGGTGGGTCGTCGCCGGCTCCAGCCCGTCGACGTCGACGGTCACGCACCCGTCGGCGTCGGCCGGCACCTCCGCCTCCCCCCGGGCCATCACATCGGCGACGAGCGCCGCCGCCGACGCATGCGGGTCCGCGGGGGCGGCTGCCACCGCCCACCGGACGCGCCGGACCGACGGATCGACCCGGGTCCAGAGCAGTACCCGGTCGGTGAGTGGATCGAAGCTGGCAACACCATGGGCGAACGGGCTCATCGATTCCCTTTACCCGGCGAACGAAGCAGGGATCACAACGCGGTGTCGTGATCCTGGCTCGGCCAGGACCAGGATGCCGCTCAGCCGGCCGGGAACCAGTGTCCGTGGAGGCCGTTGGGGACGCGCTGAGGCAGGTGGATCCGCGCGATCGGCTCGTCGGGGAACGCCGCCGCGTCCCAGACGCACAGCGACGAGTGCCGCTCGCCGAAGGTCGTGACGAACGCCAGGTACCAGCCGTCGAGCTCCTCGGTGCCACCGGGCCGAGGAGCGAACACCGGCTCGCCGACCGGCCCGTCGAGGACGACCTCGTCGAACGCTGCGGTCTGCAGATCGACCCGACAGAGCACGTCGTGCTCGGCCAGGACCAACCGCTGGTCCCCGGACCCTCCCGTGACCAGCGAGTAGCGCTGCTGTCGGCCCAGTCGGCGCTCGTCGATGCGGGGGAACTCGGTGGGTCCGTCATGCAGGACCTCGCGCTCGAACGTGCCCCGCTCGACGTCGATGCGGGCCCGCACGTAGTTCCCCACCACTGGCGGCGCGTCCGGGATGATCGCGCCGGGGATGTTCCACTCGGGATAGTCCATGACCACGACCGAGCCGTCGAGGTGGGCGTTGGCGTAGTGCCACACCCAGAACGGGTCGGTCTCGACCCACTGCACGCCCGAACCGTCGCGAGCGATCACGGCGATGCGGCACCCGAGCTGCGGTCGCCAGTCGAGGATCGACCCGCCCCGCGTCATGGCGTCGAGGTCGATGACCATCGGCGCCAGCACCAGCACCAGGTGCTGCTCGGTGATGGCGCAGTCGTGGATCATGTAGCTCACGTCGACGTCGGGCACCGGCGTCTCGGGCTGTACGACCGACCCGTCCGCCCCGAGCACCGCCCAGGTGAGGAACGGTTCGCTGACGTCGTAGCGGAACACGATCATCTCCCCAGTGACCGGGTCGATCTTGGGGTGGGCGGTGATCCCGTTCGGCAGCGCCCCGTCGAAGTCGACCCGCCCGACGGTGTCGAGCGCGGCGGTGACCTCGTAGGGCGGCGCGCCCTCGTCGAGCGCCAGGTAGCGATCGGCGTGGCGCACGATGTTGATGAACGCCCCCTCCTTGTACGGCCACGTCGGATCGGGATTGGGGCCGGTGAGCTCGGGCCCCGGGAACGACGGCGTCATCAGCCCGCCGAACACCGCCCGACCGGCGCGCACGTCGGCCTCGAAGCTCTGTGTGCGCACCCACCGATTGCGGTAGTGGACACCGTCCGGACCGAGCTGCACCGAGTGCACCATCCCGTCGCCCTCCATCGGGTACAGGTAGCTGCCGAGAGGTGCGTACTTGGCGTTGGGGCCGTTGCGCAGGTAGGTGCCGGCGAGGTCGGCGGGCACCTCGCCGTCGATGGTGACGTCAGTGGTGTCGATCTCGCGGTGGACCGGCTCGAACCGTCCCTGGAGGTACGGGATCGTCGTCGGGTCGACGGGCTGGAGGTCGGTCATCGGGAAGCCTCGGGAGTCGGTCGTGAGCAGCGCGGAACAGGGACGTATCGACCCACCGCGCCAGGCCCTGGAGCGATCACCATTGTCCCGCTCGCGGCGCCGACCAGTGGGTGGATGTCACGGAATTCGTGACATCCACCCACCGATCACGGTCGAGCGCCGCCCCATGATCCACCTACCGATGACGCCTCGTGTCGGCGTGATCACCGCTCGTCACCACGGCTAGTGGATACCTGAACGCTCATATTTTTATTGAGCTTTTGTGTTGTGAGACGAACGTTCGTCTGGTATGTTGGTGGGCATGTTCCGAGGGCGGGAGGCGCTGATCGCAGCGCTCGACGAGGTGGAGGTCGCGGCTACCGGCGACGGCATCGTCGAGGCCCGCCGCATGATCGATCTTCTCCAGGCCAAGGTCGCGGAGGCCGAGGTCGACTTCGTTCGCGACCGCGACTACGAGCCCGAAGGGCATGCCACCTACGGGTCGTTCCTGCGGGCCCGGTGTGACATGACAGTGGCGGACTCGCGTCGGGCCGCGAAGCGGGCCAAGAGGTTGGCTCGCTGGCCCGAGGTGCTCGACGCTTGGAACGATCAGCGCCTCACCGGTGCGCAGGTCGATGTGATCTCCGCGATCGTTCCGGCTCGTCACGTCGAACGGTTCGCCGAGGAAGCCGGCGACTACCTCGAGGCCCTGCGCTACGTCACCACCGAGGACACCCGGTCGATCCTGACCAACTGGGCCTCCGCGGCCGACGACGCAGTGCAGACCGAAGCGGCCGAAGCGGGACAAGAACCGGTCGACGAGATACCGCAGCGGACGATGTCGGCGTCGCGGATCATCGACGACCGCCTCGAAGTGACCGGTTCGTTCGACAAGGACGCCGCCCACCACATCGAGACCGCCCTGCTCGCTGCGATGCGCCCCGACGGCGACGGCGAGTGCCGGTCGCCGTTGCAACGCCGCGCCGACGCGCTGGTGGAGATCTGCCGGTTCTACGTCGCCCACCACCAACAGCCGCCCGGCAACGGACGACCCGACCGCGGAGTGATCGTCGCTGATGTCGCCGCGTTGTTCCGGGCCATCCTGCGCGGCGACGGCGTCCACACCGCCCACCAGCTCCAGACCTACCTCGAGGCGCAGCCCGAGCTCGGGGCGCTGGAACGGGGCCTGTTCTGCGACGCCTTCGACGGCAACGGTGGCACCGCCCGCACATTGGACGGCCAC
>DATDIY010000411.1:0-16223 GCA_036520815.1 Acidimicrobiales bacterium | reverse complement strand
GGCACGGTGCCCGGGATCGACCCGGCGGCGTTCCAGCAGCTCGCCGGCGAGGCCAAGGACGGCTGCCCGGTGAGCAAGGCGCTGGCCGGCACCTCCATCACGCTCGACGCCACCCTCGCCGGCTCCTGACGACGTCGGGGACCTCCACGGCCCCCGACGTCGGCGCGACCGACGACGCGTGTCAGTGGGAGAAGTCCACCTTGGGGAGTCGCCGGGCGAGCCAGCCGGGCAGCCACCAGTTGCGTTCGCCGAGCAGGCCCATCATCGACGGCACGAGCATCATCCGGACGACGGTGGCATCGAGGAGCACGGCGAGAGCCAGGGTCACGCCGAGCTCGGTCGGTGGGATGGGGCCGGTCACACCGAAGGCGATGAAGACCACGATCATGATGATGGCTGCGTTGGTGATGGGCCGGCCGGTTCGGGCGATGCCGTCGCGGATGGCGACCTGGGTGTCCCCGGTGTCCTGGTAGCGCTCGCGGATGGCGGCGAGGAGGAAGAGGTTGTAGTCCATCGACAGGCCGAACAGCAGGGCGAAGAAGAACAGTGGTGCCCACGCGTCGACGAAGCCCTGGTGGTCGATGCCGAGCAGGCTCGCCCCGATCCCGTGCTGGAACACGATGGTGGCGAAGCCGAAGCTGGCGGCCACGCTGACCAGGTTCAAGAAGATCGACATGAGGGCGATGGTCAGGCTGCGGAACACGACCAGCAGGAGGACGAACGCCACGACCATGATGAGACCGATGGCCAGCGGCGCGCGTCCGATCAGCACGTCGGTGAGGTCGTGGTTCTGGGAGGCGGGCCCGCCGACCAGGGCGTCGGGCACTGCATCACCGACCTGTTCGCGCATGCGGGTGACGAGGTCCATCGTCTCCTGGTCGTCGACCGGGGTGCCGGGCGTGATGCGGACCACCGTGCGACCGCTGGCCGATGGCTCAGCGACGACGCGGGCGTCGACGACGTTGCCGTCGGCGGTCGCGATGGCGACGACCTGGTCGGCCTGCTCGGCGGGGACGGTGACGAAGATGGGGGCGGCGGCGCCGGGACCGAACGCCTCGACCAGCAGTTCGTAGCCGTCACGGCTGGAGCGACCCTCGTCGACCACTCGTGCGCCCGGCATGCCGAGCTGCATCCCGATGGCGGGGGCGGCCAGGGCGAAGAGCAGGCCCAGGCCGACGGCGAGGGTGATGCCCGGCCGCTTGAGGGCCTTGCCCGTCCATCGGGCCCAGCGGCCCTCGGCTCCGCGGTCGCGGTCCTTCTTCTTGGTGACCAGGACCCGATCGCCGAGTGCGACCAGGACAGCCGGCAGCAGGGTCAGTGAGGCGAAGGCCACGGCGATGACCGAGAGGATCATGCCGAGAGCCATCGAGCGGAACACCATGACGGGCACCACGAAGATGGCGGCCAGCGAGAGCACGACGGCCAGGGCGGACAGGAAGACGGCCTTGCCGGCCGTGTTGAGGGTGGCGGCCACCGCCTCGATCGCACCCTTGCCGTCCTCTCGCTCCTCCCGGTACCGGGAGACGATGAAGAGGCTGTAGTCGATACCGACGGCCAGGCCGATCATCATCGAGAAGTTCATCGACCACACCGAGGTCGGCGTGGCGAGCCCGACCAGGTGGAGGATGGCGAAGCTGACCGCCATGCCGGCGATGGCGAGGACCAGCGGGAGCCCGGCGGCGATGAGGGCACCGAAGGCGACGATCAACAAGATGACGGTCGGGACCCCCGAGATCAGCTCGGCGAGGTGCAGGGCCTCCTCGTTGGACTGGTTGAAGTCGCTCCAGACGGCCCACTCGCCGGTGACCTCCGCCGTCGCGCCGGCAGGGAGCTCGAGCGCCTGCACGAAGCCGATGAGCTCACCGGCCGACTCCGGTCGGTCGGCGTCGCTCTCAGCCGCAAGGTCCACCGGGATGAGCACGGTCGTGCCATCCGTCGACACCAGCCCGGCCTCGGGCGGCACCTGTCGGGGATCCACCACCTGGGCGGTGCCCGGTGCCGAGCGGAGATCAGTGATGAGCTGTTCGACGGCGTTCGGGTCCGAGGAGACAGGTGTGTCCTGGTGGAGGACCACCACGGCGGATTCTGCTCCCACCTGGGGGAAGTCGCGTCGCAGCTCGTCGCGCACCGTCACCGAGGTGGAGCCACCCGCCTCCCAGCCGGCCCCGGAGAGCGCGTTGCCGACGGTGAGGGCGAGCGGCGCGGCGACGAGTGCCACCAGCAGCCACGCGACCATCACCGGTCGCCGGCGCCGGGCAGCGAAGCGCCCGAGGCGAGCGAACCAGGGTTGGTGGCCGTCGAGGTGGTCGGGCTCGGGCCCGGCGGAGGCGGATGGTTCGGCGGAGGACGGATCGGTGCTGAGGGTCATCGAGGGCTCCTTCGAGATACCCCTAGGGGTACCTAGAACATACCCCTAGGGGTATCCCATGACAACCTGCGCCGCCGGCGCTCCTGCGGGGAGCCCGAAAACGGCGACCGGCGCCGCCTGCCTCCATCAGGAGGTGGTTCGACGCCGGACGATCTGGGTGCCGGCCTCGGGCCGGAGGTACGAAGCGGCGGGAGCGCCGCGGCCGGGACGAAGTGTCAGCGCTGGCCGATGAGCTTGCGGTTCTTGAGCTTCGACTTCAGGTAGTCGCGGTTCATCAGGGCGATGAAGTCGATCGGGATCTCCTTCGGGCACGCTTCCTGGCACTCGCCGTAGTTCGTGCAGGACCCGAAGAAGAGCTCCATCGTCTCGACCATGTCCTCCGTGCGCCGCCAGCGCTCGCTCTGGCCCTGCGGGAGCAGGTTCAGGTGGGCGAGCTTGGCCGAGGTGAACAACTGGCCGGCGCCGTTGGGGCATGCCGCCACGCAGGCACCGCAGCCGATGCAGGCGGCGGCGTCCATCGCGGTGTCGGCCGCCGGCTTGGGGATGAGGATCTCGTTGGCGTCTCGGGGGGCGCCGGTGTCAGCGCTGATGAAGCCGCCGGACTGGATGATGGCGTCGAACGAGCTGCGGTCGACCACGAGGTCCTTGATGATCGGGAAGGCGGCGGCGCGGAACGGCTCGATGGTGACCGTCTCGCCGTCGTGGAACTTCCGCATGTGCAGCTGGCAGGTGGCGGTGCCCTTCTGGGGCCCGTGGGCCTGGCCGTTGATCATCAGGCCACACGTGCCGCAGATGCCCTCGCGGCAGTCGCTGTCGAACGTGATCGGCTCGCGCCCGGCCTCGATGAGGTTCTCGTTGACGACGTCGAGCATCTCGAGGAAGGACATCTCGTCCTTCACGTCGGAGGCCTGGTACGTCTCGAAGTGGCCCGGGTCGTTCGGGCCGTCCTGACGCCAGACCTTCAGGGTGAGGTTCACAGGTTCTCCAGGATCCGGGGCTACTTGTAGCTGCGCTGGGTCGGCTTCACGTACTCGAAGACGAGGGGCTCCTTGTGGAGGGTCTGGGCCTGGCCCTTGCCCTCCCATTCCCAGGCGCCCACGAACGAGAAGTTCTCGTCGTCGCGCTGGGCCTCGCCCTCCTCGGTCTGGTGCTCCACCCGGAAGTGGCCACCGCACGACTCCTCTCGCATGAGGGCGTCGCGGCACATGAGCTCGCCGAGGTCGAAGAAGTCCGCCACCCGGGCCACCTTCTCGAGCGACTGGTTCATGCCTTCCGGGTCACCGAGCACCCGCACGTTCTTCTCGAACTCGTCGCGCAGAGCGGGGATCTCGCCGAGGGCCTTCTCGAGCCCGGTCTTGTCGCGGGCCATGCCGCAGTAGTCCCAGACGAGCTTGCCGAGCTCGCGGTGGTAGTGCTCCGGCGACTTGGTGCCGCCGACGGAGACCCACCGCTTGATCTCGTCGTTGAGGCCAGCCTCGGCCTGGGTGAACGCCGGGTCGTCGGTGGCGACGGGACTCTGACCGAGCAGGCCGGCGAGGTAGTCGCCCACCGTGTAGGGAGCGACGAAGTAGCCGTCGGCCAGGCCCTGCATGAGGGCGGAGGCGCCGAGGCGGTTGGCGCCGTGGTCGGAGAAGTTGGCCTCACCCAAGGCGTAGAGCCCGGGGATGTTGGTCATGAGGTTGTAGTCCACCCACAGCCCGCCCATCGTGTAGTGGGAGGCGGGGTAGATGCGCCTCGGCTCCTTGGCCGGGTTCTCGTCGGTGATGCGCTCGTACATGTCGAAGAGGTTGCCGTAGCGCTCGAAGACGACGTCGCCGCCGAGGCGGTTGATGGCGTCGCCGAAGTCGAGGAACACGCCGTTCTTCAGTGGCCCGACGCCGCGGCCCTCGTCGACGACCGTCTTGGCGTTCCGGGAGGCGACGTCGCGGGGCACGAGGTTGCCGAAGGCGGGGTACTTGCGCTCGAGGAAGTAGTCGCGCTCGGACTCGGGGATCTGGTCGGCCGGCCGGTTGTCGTCGGCCTTGAGCGGCACCCAGATGCGGCCGTCGTTGCGGAGCGACTCGGACATGAGGGTGAGCTTCGACTGGAAGGGATCGCTCGCCGGGATGCAGGTCGGGTGGATCTGCGTGTAGCAGGGGTTGGCGAACAGGGCGCCCTTCTTGTGGGCCCGCCACGCCGCGGTGGCGTTGCAGTTCATGGCGTTGGTCGAGAGGTAGAAGGCGTTGCCGTAGCCGCCGGTGGCGAGCATGGTGGCGTGGCCGGACCAGCTGCGGATCTCTCCGGTGGTGAGGTCACGGGTGACGATGCCTACGCACACGCCGTCCTTGGTCACCACGTCGAGCAGCTCGGTCTTGGTGTGCATCTCGACCCGGCCCAGCGACACCTGCTGCATGAGCGCCTGGTAGGCGCCGAGCAGCAGCTGCTGGCCGGTCTGGCCCCGGGCGTAGAAGGTGCGGCTGACCTGCGCACCACCGAAGGAGCGGTTGTCGAGCAGGCCGCCGTACTCGCGGGCGAAGGGGACGCCCTGGGCGACGCACTGGTCGATGATGTCGACGCTGACCTGGGCCAGGCGGTAGACGTTCGACTCCCGGGCCCGGAAGTCGCCACCCTTCACCGTGTCGTAGAAGAGGCGGTGGATGCTATCGCCGTCGTTCTTGTAGTTCTTGGCGGCGTTGATCCCGCCCTGTGCGGCGATGGAGTGCGCCCGACGAGGTGAGTCGTGGAAGGTGAAGCACTTCACCTGGTAGCCGAGCTCGGCCAGCGAGGCGGCAGCGGCAGCACCGGCGAGCCCGCTGCCGACCACGAGCACGGTGAACTTCCGCTTGTTGGCGGGGTTCACCAGCTTCATGTTGAAGCGATGGTTGTCCCAGCGGTCTTTGATGTCGCCGCTGGGCGCCTTGGAGTCGAGGGTGATGTTGCTCATCGTCGGCCTCTCAGCTCGGCACGGAGACGATGCCCGCCAGCACCGCGATGGGGAACGTGATGTTGATGCCGGCGACGATGATGGCGAAGCCGGCGGCGAAGCCGCGGCGCATCGGGTTGTGCCGGGGGTTGAAGCGGGGGCTCATCGAGCCGAGGCTCTGGAAGATGCTCCACGAGCCGTGGTACAGGTGGAACCCGAGGGCGAGGTTGCCGAGGATGTAGATCAGCGCGACCGGCCAGCGATCGAGGCTGTAGGCCACGTTCTGGTAGGCCTCGCCCCGAACGAAGTCGGGGTTGGCGAAGGCGAAGCCCCAGGTCAGGTCGCTCAGGTGCCACAGCAGGAAGAGGCCGACGATGATGCCGCTCCAGCGCATCGTGCGAGCGGCGAAGCTGACGGCCACGTAGTCCCGGGGCGACTGGTACTTCACCGGCCGGGCCTTGCGGTTCAGCACGGTCAGGCCGTAGGCGCAGTGGATGTGCAGCGCGAAGGCGGCGATCAGCCCGATCCGCATCCCCCACAGGGCCCAGGTGCGGGGCACGATCGGCACGAGCAGCTCGCGGAGGAACTCGGCGTAGTGGTTGAAGTCCACCGGGCCCAGGTACATCTTGAGGTTGCCGACCATGTGGAAGAACACGAACCCCATCAGCGCGATGCCGGTGAGGGCCATGACCCACTTCTTGCCGACGGCCGACTTGTAGAGGTCGACGACGGCGAAGGCGCTCCGCGTGTGCCGCTTGATGATCGGCTTCGACGTGATGTCGGGCGTGAGGGCCGGCGGTTCCTTGGTTGCTGTCACGTAGCGAACCTTTCCTGCGAGATGCCAGTGACGAGGGTGTAGCGACGCTGGACCGCTCGACACCTCGGGGGCGTCTGCGGGCAGGGTGAACGGTACTCAGCGCACAAGTCGTCAAGCGAACCCGCGGGGTGACCTCTGACCATCAGGCGACGGGGCGGGTGAGCGTGCGCTCGCCCAGTCGGGTGTCGCCCTCGTCGAGGGTGATCCGCAGGCAGACGGCGGTGGCGCCGACCGGCGGGGTGAGGGTGAGCGTCCCGACGCGTGCGACGGAATCGGCCTCGACCGTCCCGGCCCAGCCGGTTCGGGTCGCGCCGTCGTGGTCGACGCCGTCCGCGCCGTGCCAGCTCGCGTTGACCACGAGGCGGAGCTCGCCGGTCGCCACTCGGCGGTCGTTCACCACGTGGGCGGCCAGGGTGACCGGCCTACCCCCGGCGAGCTCGTCGGGGAGGCGGTCGACCACCGCCACCACTGGGGCGCAGGCCTGGCGGAGGGCGTCCAGCGCCGGCTTGGGGCGGCGGTCCTGGTCCGTGAGCGCGGCGGTGGCGCCAGGGGCGGGGTCGGCGAGGGCGAAGGCGGTGAAACCGCCGGTCGGGCGGTACTTGAGGCGCCGCAGGCTCTCGGCGTGCTGGCGAACGACATCGGCCTGGTGCTCCTGCACCGCCGTCGTCCACTCCGCCAGCGAGCGGTACCGCTCGGGTGGGACCTGGCGGCGCAGGGGGCCGAGCTCGAGGGCGAAGCGCTCGGCCAGCTCGGCCCAGTCGAGCTCGGGCCAGCGTTGGTCGGCGTCACCGTCGACATCGAGGACGGCGCCGTCACCGGCTGGAGCCTGGGCGCCGAACTCGGCGACGAAGCGCCCGAGGCGCGGCCACCAACGCAGCAGCCGGGTGAGGTCCCCGACGCTGCCCCAACGCCATCCGGCCCACAGGTGGGTCGACGTGCCCGAGAGCTGCGGGAAGTGAGGCCACACCCCCGAGTGAGGGATGACCGGGCGGCTGCCGTCGCTCGTCGAGAGGGTCTCTGCCACGGAGCGGTCGAGGACGGTGCGGTTCCACGACGGAAGGGCCTGGGCGGTGATCCACCGCAGCCGGGACCGCCGCTCGGCCTCGACACCGTCGGCGCGCCACGTGCGCGGGTCGCCCGACCAGGGCTCGTGGTGGGCGCACCACACGAGCAGGGAGGGATGGTGGGCCAGCTCGTCGACGGCATGGCGGGCCAGCCGGCGGGCGGCGGGGCGGGCCTGGCGCTGCAGGGCCCACTGGATGGGGAGGTCCTGCCAGAGCAGCATGCCGGCCCGGTCGGCGGCCTCGTAGAGCTCGCGCCGGGCGATGTGGCCGTGCACGCGCACCAGGTCGAGGCCGGTGTCGACCGCCAGGTCGATGTCGGCGGCGACCTCGGCCGGCTCGGCTTCGGCGAGCAGCTCACGGGTCGGTCCGATGCACACGCCCTTCAGGAACAGTCGCTCGCCGTTCACGGTCGTGACGAAGCCGTCCATGCGCACCTCGCGTAGGCCGGTCCTCCAGCGGTGGGTGTCGCTCACGACATCGTCGACCACCACCTCCACCACGACGTCGTAGAGGGGCTGGTCGCCGAGGACGCGGGGCCACCACAGGTGCGGATCGTGGACCGGCACGGTGAACTCGATGCGGTTCTCCCCGGCGGCGAGGGGGTGCTCGCGCTCGACGACGGCGACCGCGCTGTCGATCAGCGCCTCGGCCTGCTCGGGGTCAGGACCCGGACCTCGTGCCGCGGGGGCACCGGCGGGTACCGGGGTGACCCACGTGCGCAGGCTGACCGGCCGCGGCTCGTCGCTGTCGAGCACGACCCGGACGGCGAGGGTGGCCGTGTCGACGTCGGCCCTGGGGCAGCGGAGGCGGCAGTGGCGGATCCGGACCGGACCAGTGGTGTGGACGCTGACCGGACGCCAGATCCCGCCCGGGTTGTGCCCCGAGCCGAGCATGGCGGATCGGCCGAGCGCGCCGGTGAGGTCGTTGGTGCGCCCGGTGCCGACGGGGCCGCACGCCACCTCCACGGCGAGGACGTGCTCGCTGCGGGCCCGCAGCAGCTCGGTCACCTCGAACCAGTGAGGGACCACGTAGCCCGACGTGTCGCCGAGGTAGGTGCCGTCGAGCCAGACGTCGGCCGCCGCCATGGCCCCCTCGACGACGAGGAACGACCGTTCGCCGGCGCGGGGACGCAGTTGCTCGCTGGTGAACTGGCGCCGGTAGGTCAGGGGCCCGTCGTGGTCGGCGAAGGCCTCGGTCGAGCGCCAGTGACCCGGTACGGGCACCGTCGCCCATGCCGAGTCGTCCACGTCGACGTCGGCCTCGTGGGCCTGAGTGCCGGCCTCGTCGGACGGAGTGGCGCGCCAGAGCCCCGACAGTTCGAGGCTCGTGCGCCGGCTCATGGACCGAAACGCTACCCAGCGGGGCCTGAGTCACCGGCAGGGGTCGGCGGTAGGTTGGCTCGCGTCGTCCTGGCCGACCGGCCAAAGGGGAGGAGCCACATGTCCGACCGACCCGTCACTCTGGGAGCGCTCCGGGCCTCCGGGTGGGAGAGCCGCCCGGTCAAAGAAGAGGTCCGTCGCAACGCCATCGCCCGGATCAAGGCGGGCACGCAGCTGTTCCCCGACGTGCTCGGCTACGAGGACACCGTGCTCCCGCAGCTCGAGAACGCGCTCCTGGCCGGGCACGACGTGATCTTCCTGGGGGAGCGGGGCCAGGCCAAGACGCGGATGATCCGGTCGCTCACCGAGCTGCTCGACGAGTGGATGCCGGTCGTGGCCGGCTCGGAGATCAACGACGACCCGTACCACCCGGTCTCCAAGCAGGCCCGAGACCTCGTCGCCGAGCTGGGCGACGAGACCCCCGTCGCCTGGGTGCACCGCGACGAGCGCTTCGGCGAGAAGCTGGCCACCCCGGACACGTCCATCGCCGACCTCATCGGCGAGGTCGACCCGATCAAGGTCGCCGAGGGTCGGTACCTGTCCGACGAGCTCACCCTCCACTACGGCCTGGTGCCTCGTACCAACCGCGGGATCTTCGCCATCAACGAGCTGCCCGACCTGGCCGAGCGGATCCAGGTCGGCCTGCTCAACGTGCTCGAGGAGCGCGACGTCCAGATCCGGGGCTACAAGGTCCGCCTCCCTCTCGACGTGATGCTGTTCGCCTCCGCCAACCCTGAGGACTACACGAACCGCGGTCGGATCATCACGCCGTTGAAGGACCGTTTCGGCGCCCAGATCCGCACCCACTACCCGCTCGACGTCGACACCGAGGTCACCATCGCCCGCCAGGAGGCTCGACCCCTCGAGGGGCCGGGCGTGCAGGTCACGGTCCCGGAGTTCATGGTCGAGATCGTTGCCGAGCTGTCCCAGCTGGCCCGGCGGAGCCCGCACATCAACCAGCGCTCGGGCGTGTCCGTGCGCCTCACCGTGTCGAACCTCGAGACCCTGGTGGCGAACGCGGCGCGCCGCACGCTGGTGCACGGCGAGTCCGACGTGGTGCCGCGCATCTCCGATCTCGATGCCCTGGCGTCCTCGACCGCGGGGAAGCTCGAGATCGAGACGATCGAGGAGGGGCGTGACGAGCAGATCGTCGAGCAGCTGCTGAAGGCGGCGATCCTGTCGGTGTTCCGCGAGCACGTCGCGGTGGAGAACCTGCGCGACGTGGTCGACGCCTTCGAGGGCGACCGGATCGTCCACGCCGGCGAGGACGTCACCTCGTCCGACTACGTCGATCTGCTCGCCGACGTCGGTCCGTTGCGCGAGCCGGTGCTGGCGCTCTGCGGCGACGACGACTCACCGGCGATGGTCGCCAGCGCCGTCGAGTTCGTCCTCGAGGGCCTGCACCTCTCGAAGCGGCTCAACAAGGACGCCGTCGGACCTCGCGCCCAGTACCGAGGTCGGGGCTGACACGAGTCGGCCGGGTCGGTCCCCCGGCAGTCATGTCTCGGTCGCGTTCCCTTGCTCGGTGCGCGACGAGCCGAACGTGAAGAGCGTCGTGTTCGGGACCAGGGGTCGAGCCTCGCCCCGTAGCTGGTGGACCATGACCCCGAACATCCCTCCGGGGGTGACAGCCCACCCGGTCTCGTCGAACTCGCACTCGGCGAAGTAGGCCCGCAGGTCCGCGGTGGTCTCTGGCTTCACCTCGTACGTGGTGATGACGACCCTGGCCCCGCGGCGGCAGATCTCGGGGAGGAAGGCGATGACCCGACGTCGATCGTCGGGGCAGAGGTGCCCGAAGACGCCGGAGACGATGACGAGGTCGGCTCGGGGGAGCCCGTCGTAGTTGTCGCTCGCCGAGGCGTCGCCCTCGCGTACCTCGAGCCCCGTCAGTCCGACCGCCTGTGCCCAGTCGCGCGCGAACGCGGCGTTGCGGGCGTCGAGCTCGACGAGTCGACCCTGGACGTCGGACCGGCGGTCGTGGCCCTCCAGGGCGCCGATCAGCTCACGGCCCTGCCCGCCGCACATGCTCACCACCGTCACCGGACCCGGCGGTTGGTCGTCGACGGCCGCGGCCACCTGCTCCTGCACGAGACGGCTCCGGTGGGTGAGCTCAGAGTCGGGGTTCTCGTACTCGTCGTGCCAATTGCTCCAGTCGGAGATGGCGAAGATCCCGGACACGGTTGCCTCCTTCGGCCGGCGTGGTCCGGCCCCCGGGACACCTTCGCGCGTCAGCGGCGCACGTTGACCATTTCGTGCACCCCGTCGACGCCGGCGACCACGACCCGCTCGACCATCGAACCAGGGAAGATCCCGTGCTCGACGATCCCGGGAACGGCGGCCAGGGCGGCGGCGACGGCCACCGGATCGGCGATCGTCCCGAAGTGGGCGTCCATGAGCAGGTTGCCGTTGTCGCTGCGGTGGTCGCGGGTGGTGACGTCGGTTGCTCCGAGGGCCTTCACCGCGGTGACGACGGTGCCGGGCGCGAAGTCGAGCACCTCGAGGGGCGTGCCGAACGGGCCGAGCGCGGGGACGATCTTCGTCTCGTCGACCACGACGACGAAGCGAGTGGTCATCGACTCCACGATCTTCTCCCGCGTGTGGGCGCCGCCGCCGCCCTTGGTGAGGTTGAACGCCGGGTCGACCTCGTCGGCGCCGTCGATGGCGACATCCAGGGCGCCGATCTCGTCGGGCGTGACGACCTCCAAGCCGAGCGACCGGGCCAGGTCCTCGGTCTGCCGGGAGGTGGCCGTGCACACGATGTCGGGGCCGCGGTCGCCGAGCTCGACGATGGTCCAGTGGACCGTCGAGCCGGTTCCGAGCCCGACGCGCATGCCGTCGGTGACGTACCCGGCGGCGTGCCGGCCGGCCTGTTCCTTCGCCTGGCGCCTCGGGTCGTCGTCGTTCACGTCGTCAGCATCCCACGGCCGTCGGCGACGGCGTGAAGGACCTCGGCGCTCGCTCGCCACTCCCGGCCGCGGGTGACCACTCCGTCCGGCACCGCCAGCCCGCACTCCGGCGTCCACCCGTCGACGACGGTCTCCCAGAACACCTCGGTGACACCGACGTGGTCCGCCGCTGCTCGCCCGATCTCCGTCGCGGTCTGGTGGAGGAGCTCGACGCGCCACTCGTCAGCGGCGTCGGTGAGCCCGGTGCCGAGCACGGCGAGACGTCGCCCGGGGAGCTCGTCGGCCAACCGGCGCACGACCACCCCGAGACCTTCGGCCCAGGGCGCGTGGCCGTCGGCGGCGACGGGGGCGTCGGCGGGATAGGGGCCGAGCGAGCCGTCGGCGTAGACCGTCGTAGCCCCGCGGTAGGTGAGACCGACGACGTCGTACCCGGTGGCCAGGCCCTCCAGTTCCACGTCCGCCCCGCCGGGGATCGACAACACGCCGTCGCGCAGGGCCCGCACCCAGGTTCCGAACCTCAGGCGATCGATGGTGGCGGCCCGGGACCGGGCGGCGTCGCGCTCGTCGGGTTCGCGCGAGCGGACGCCGTCGTGGACCGGTTCGGCGTCGATGCAGCACGCCACCGAGGGATCGCCGCTGCGGAGCAGGCGCATGGCCTCGTAGGAGGCCAGGTGCAGGTCGCGGAGCGCAGCGAGGAAGCCGGCCTCGTCCTGCCGACCCGGAGGGCGGGACCCGGTGAGGTTGCCGTGGTCGGCGATCGCACTCGGATCGAGCACGGGGACCCACGCGGCAACGAGATCGCCGAACTCCTCCGCCACGCGGTCGACGTGGCGGGGCCAGGTGCGACGCAGTCCGGCGTCGTCGCGGAAGCCTCGCTCGTCCTCGGCGAACCAGCCCGGGAGCGGGCCCTCGTGCAGGACGGCCCACACCTCGATTCCGTGGGTGCGGGCGGCTCGGAGCACCTCGGTCACGAGATCGGCGGCGTCGGTGTTCCATCGCCCCGGCCTCGGCTCCAGCCGGGACCAGTCGATCGTCCAGCGCAGTCGGCTCAGCCCGAGCTCGGCGAGCAACGCCAGGTCGGCGGCGAAGTCCACGCCGAAGCCGCTGCCGTCGGCCGAGGCGGGCAGTCGACCGTCCGCGACCCACCGGCCCCAGTCGCTGGTCGGGGAGACCCCGAGGGAGCCGGAGGCAGTCACAGCCGCGCCCCATCGTGGATCGGTGCGCTCGGTCACTTCGGCAGTATTCCCGGTACGGTGCCCCCATGGGGAAGGGCAACCGCGTCAGGTACTCCCGGTGGGACGGCAGCCAGGTCGGATTCGACCTCGACGCGACTGACATCTTCGGCGAGATCACCGACGATCTGCTCTACCACGGCGACCTCAATGCCGCGCTCCGCCGGATGATGCAGTCGGGGTTCAACGCCCCGGACGGCCAGCGGATGCAGGGCCTGCGCGAGATGCTCGAGGAGCTGCGTCGGAAGCGACGTGAGGCGCTCGAGGACCACGATCTCGGCGGGGTCTACGACGACATCGCCCGCGGCCTGCGCGACGTCGTCGAGCAGGAGCGCGAGGCGATCGACGAGCTGGCACGCGAGGCGCGCGAATCGGGCGATGCCCGCCGTCAGGAGCTCACCGACCAGGTCGCCGCCGAGCGCCACGCCGCCCTCGATCTGCTGCCGCCCGACCTGGCGGGGATGGTCCGCGAACTGCAGAGCCACGACTTCACCTCCTCGGAGGCGCGAGAGCGCTTCGAGGAGCTGGTCGAGCAGCTGCGCGAGCAGCTGATGCAGCAGTACGTCGACCAGATGGCGGGCGCGGTGGAGAGCCTCTCGCCCGAGGACATGGCGCGGATGAAGGACATGTTCGCCGAGCTCAACCAGATGCTCGAGGCTCGCCAGCGCGGCGAGGAACCCGACTTCGACGGCTTCATGGAGCGCTACGGCGACTTCTTCCCGGAGGATCCGCAGGACCTCGACGAGCTGCTGGAGGTGCTCGCCCGCCGTATGGCGGCCGCGCAAGCCATGCTCAACTCGATGACGCCCGAACAGCGGGCCCAGCTGCAGGCGTTGTCGGAGCAGCTCCTCGAGGACATGGACCTGCGGTGGCAGGTCGACCAGCTCGGCCAGAACCTGGCAGGGATGTTCCCAGACCTCAACTGGAACCGCCGCTACGAGTTCTCCGGCCAGGACCCGATGACCATGGGGGAGGCCAACGAGCTGCTGCAGGAGCTGGGCGACATCGACCAGCTCGAGAACCTCCTGCGCGGCGCCACCTCCCCCGGAGCCCTGGCGGAGGTCGACCTCGACCGCGCTCGCCAGCTCCTCGGCGACCAGGCGGCCGAGAGCCTCGAGCAGATGGCCGAGCTGGCCCGCCGCCTCGAGGAAGCCGGCCTCGTCGAGAACAAGGAGGGGCGCCTCGAGCTCACTCCACGGGGCATCCGCCAGATCGGTCAGAACGCGCTCGACGAGCTGTTCGCCAAGCTCGAGCTCGACAAGGCCGGCCAGCACGAGATCGCCCGGCTGGGAGTCGGTCACGAGCGTGACTACTCGACCAAGCCCTACGAGTTCGGCGACGCCTTCAACCTCGACATCGGCCGAACCGTGCGCAACGCCATCCAGCGGGGCGGCGGCGGCACCCCGGTGCGGCTGACCCCCGAGGACTTCGAGGTCGAGCGCACCGAGCACCTCGTGCGCAGCAGCACGGTGTTGATGATCGACCTGTCGCTCTCGATGCCGATGCGTGACAACTTCCTTCCCGCCAAGAAGGTGACGATGGCGCTCCACTCGCTGATCACCTCCCAGTTCCCCCGCGACTACATGGGGATCGTCGGGTTCAGCGAGTCAGCTCGTGAGCTCAAGCCCGAGCAGCTGCCCGAGGTGTCGTGGGACTTCGTCTACGGCACCAACATGCAGCACGGGTTCCAGATCGCCCGGAGGCTGCTCGCCCGCCAGAGCGGCACCAAGCAGATCATCATGATCACCGACGGCGAGCCGACCGCTCACATCACACCGAGCGGCGACGTCTACTTCAACTACCCGCCGGTGCGGGAGACGGTCGACGCCACGTTGCGGGAGGTCAACCTCTGCACCCGCGACGGCATCCGGATCAACACCTTCATGCTCGATCCGACGCCCCACCTGCGGGAGTTCATCTCCAAGCTCACCGAGTTGAACCGGGGCCGGGCCTTCTTCACGACGCCCGAGACGCTCGGCGACTACGTGCTGGTCGACTTCATCGAGCAGCGTCGCCAGATGGTGCGCGGTCGTCGCGCCGGTTGAGCCGACGAGGCCCTCAAGAGGAGAATTCCAAGTCCCTCTTGCGCTCGCGGCCGCCAGCGGGCATGATCACACCGTTGTAATTACACCTGTGGTAATGCGCGATGGCGGGTCGAATCGGCCAGGGTCCCAGGCACCCTGAACCCGAGCTCGAGTCCGTGAGCGTCCGTCCGGGCGATCGTGCGTCCACCGGCTGCCAGGGGGCGTGGCCCTCGATCCAGGAGGACCGAACATGGCCGAACCCATCTCCATTCCCGTCACCGAGGACAAGTCGTGGCAGGACATGGCCAACTGCCTCGGTGTCGACCCCGACCTCTTCTTCCCTGAACGAGGGGCGTCGACCCGGGAGGCCAAGGAGGTCTGCCGCGGCTGCGTGGTGCGGGAGGACTGCCTCGAGTACGCGCTCGCCAACGGCGAGAAGTTCGGCATCTGGGGCGGGATGAGCGAGCGTGAGCGTCGCCGCATCCGCCGCCAGCGGGCCCTTGCCCGCGCCGCAGCGGCCTCGGCCCGCACCGCATCGGCCTGAGCCCTCGGCGGGCCGCGGCCCGTCCTGGTCAGCCCTGACGTCGCCCGCTCGCGCGGAGGCGTCGAGCCCGTCTCGCCGTGCGCCACTCGATGGTCCGGTCGGAGGCCAGGTCCAACTCCGACCATCGGCCCTCCGCGACGGCGTGCAGGACCGCGTCGGGAAGCAGACCGACCAGCTCCGCCCGGGCGACCTCGACCTCGGCGGACACCGTGTCCCACACGTCAGCGGGGCCGACCACCTCGGGGTCGACGAGGTTCATCGAGACCTGGACCTCGCCGCCCACCTGGAGCCCGAGGGCCCGCACCGCGGGGCTGCGCAGCGACGCTGCCAGGCGCCGGGCCGTGGCCAGATCCGAGTCGCGCAGCCAGAGGTTGTAGGCGACGAGAGGACGACGGGCGCCGACGGCGACCGCACCGGCGCTCGGGTGAGGAGCGTTCGGGCCCACGTCGGGTGCGAGCGTGGTGAACGCCCCGCGGCGCACGTCGGGCAGCGAGCGTTCGGGCCCGTACAGGAACACCGGCACCCCGAGGGTCTCGGCGATCCAGGCGGCGAAGTCGTCTCGAGCTGCGAGGGCCGCGTTCATGGTCGTGTCGCCCAGCGGCACGAACGGGACCACGTCGAGCACGCCGATCCGAGGGTGCGCCCCGGTGTGGGACCGCAGGTCGAGCTCCGCCACTGCGGCGGTGGCGACGGCCCGAGGGGCGTCCTCGCCGAGGAGGGTCAACACGCTGCGGTGGTGGTCGGCGCAGGTGTGGACGTCGAGCAGGTCGTCGCCCGCCGCCGCTCCCACCCGGTCGACGACGTCGAGGCGGCGTCCCTCGCTCACGTTCACCACGCACTCGAGCATCGACGCGATCCTGCCCCACCACGACGGTCGTCGCTGGCGGGGCAGGAATGGAGGGAGGAGCAGGTTGGGCTACGGCGGGGCGATCAGCGCCAGTCGCTGCCGCTGAGCACGAGGGGGAGACGACGGGCCTTGTGGATCCG
>DATDIY010000410.1:0-2181 GCA_036520815.1 Acidimicrobiales bacterium | reverse complement strand
ACCCGCTGATCCGTTCCTACGAACCCGGCGAGGACTGGTGGTGGTGCTACACCGACGACGTGTTCTTCGAGATCGATTGCGCGCCACCCTCTCCGTCGCACCCCTGACCGAGGACCGAGCCCGTGACCGTGTCCGACGCCGTCAGCACCGAGATGGCAACCATGCTGTCGACATGCACCCTCTTCCGGTCGTGGGCCGAACAGGACGAGGGCCCCTATCATCTCGACGCCCAACCGGAGCGACGCGACGTCATCGAAGATCGGGACGGGATCTCCCTCCAGCTCGGCATCCGGCTTGCCCGAGGTGGGAACCCACCACTCGGTGACGCAACGGTGGAGATCTGGCAGTGCGACGCGCTGGGCCGCTACTCGGGCTTCCCGCCACCCGACTCCTCGACCGTCGTCACCTCCGCGACGGCGCCCCGCGTCGAGTACCTGCCCGACCAGACGTTCCTCCGCGGCCGGCAACGCGCCGATGGCGCCGGCATGGTGGAGTTCCGCACGATCTATCCCGGCTGGTACCCGGGCCGTACCGTGCACATCCACCTCATGGTCCACACCTCGGGGTACGTGCTGACGAGCCAGCTGTACTTCCCGGATCGCAACAGCGACGAAGTCCTTGCGCGGGCGCCGTATGTCACGCGCCCGGGCCGCGACACGACGAACGACACCGACGAGATCATCGCAACCGGTGGTGACCCGGCGATGCTCGACATCGTCCCGACGAGAGACGGGTATCGGGCCGGCATCTGCCTCGAGCTGCCGTGAGCAACGGGGCTGGAGGAAAGCCCTGCTGAGCGGTACTGCAGCTAGAGGGTCGGGCGGACGGCGA
The DNA here is from genome assembly GCA_036520815.1 of Acidimicrobiales bacterium. Classification (GTDB taxonomy): domain Bacteria; phylum Actinomycetota; class Acidimicrobiia; order Acidimicrobiales; family Acidimicrobilacustridaceae; genus CAMFLJ01. Next base: position 1,350 of record DATDIY010000410.1, on the reverse strand, counting down.
TGTCGCTCGGGTGCGCGGCGAGTGGTGTGATCTCGATGCTCATGTACGGGAAGAGGGGCAGGTTCCAGAGCAGGTCGTGGAGGGCATCATTGCTCTCCACGTCGAGGATCGACAGGTTCGAGTACTGCCCGGCGATGCGCCAGATGTGGGGCCAGCGACCGGCCCGTTGGAGCTCCTGGCTGTAGGCCTTCTCCCGGGCGAGCGTGTCGGTGCGGACGTCGGGGTCCATGTCGAGCGGGAGGTCGACGTCCATCTTCACGGCGAAGAGCACGGGGGCCTCAGGCGGGGTCGAGGACGAAGTCGTAGGTGACCTCGTTGCCGGAGCCGTCGGCCTTGGTCGTCGGCGAGAGCACGAGCTCGGGCTTCACGGCGGCGGCGACGTCGCTGTCGATGTAGTCGCCTGCTTCGAAGTACAGCTGGGTGGTGATGAGCTTGTGGCCTGGGGCGACGACCTTGAGGTGGAGGTGCGCAGGCCGCCACGCGTGGAGCCCGGCGGTCTCGATGAAGGCTCCGGTCGCTCCGTCGTGGGGGATCTGGTACGGCGAGGGTTGGATCGTGTGGGCGAGGTAGCGCCCATCGGCGCCGGTGGTGAAGGTGCCTCGGAGGTTCCATTCGGGCAGGCCGGGGGCGAACTGGCTGTAGTAGCCGTTGTCGTCGCAGTGCCACAGCTCGACGGTGGCGTCGGCGAGGGGGTTGCCGTCGAGGTCGGTGACGGTACCGCCGAAGTCGAGGAGGGTGCCGGGCTCGTCATCGCGCATGGGCAGGGTGCCCTCGGCACCGAGGTTCGGAGCACCCGGGATGTAGAACGGCCCCTCGATGCTCCCCTTGCTCCCGAGGCGGTCGGCGTTGGCTGAGGCTTCGACGGCGTGCTCGACGAAGACGTCGAGGAACAGCGGCCATTCGCCGTCCTCGCCGACGCGGATGACCCACGCTTTCAGGGCGTCGTACTCCTCGTAGGTCACCTGGTGCTTGGCGATGACGTCGTGGAGGGCGGTGAGCGCGTCGGTGGCGATGGCGTTCACGCGGGCCGTGTCGGTCTCAGCGCCGCCTTTGGCCTTCTCTCGGAAGTAGCGGGTCGCGTTCGCCCCGGTCTCGGCGGCGTTGGCGTCGAACTCGGTGCGGCGGTCGGTCTTGGCTGTCATGGGGTTCCCCTTGGTGAAGCTCGATGCCCTGGTTCGGGCGGTGGAGGTGGTTGCGGTCGGGTGTGGAGCGGGGGGTCAGGTGTCGGTGCGGTAGCGGGTGAGCTTCTCGTCGTCGATGACGATGCCGATGCCAGGGCCCTCCCGCACGCCGAGGGTGCCGTCGGTGATCTCGAGCGGCTCCGCGAGGAGGTCGTCGGTCATCAGCAGG
>DATDIY010000409.1:0-4798 GCA_036520815.1 Acidimicrobiales bacterium | reverse complement strand
GCAGAACCACCCGACGTCGATGGCGCTTCGCGCCATATCGTGTGACGAACCTCACTCCATGCCGAAGGGAGGCCGCATGGCGCTGGCCCCGCTCCTCTATCAGGCACTCGGTGGCGATCTGCCGCTGCGGATCGAGATGTACGACGGCACCACGGCCGGACCGATGGACGCCAAAGCCACCCTGGTGGTGCGTTCACAGGACGGCCTGGCCCGGTTCCTGTCCCGGCCGGGAGAGCTCGGCATCGCCCGCGCCTACGTGTCGGGCGACATCGAGCTCGAGGGGGACCTGTTCGCGATGTTGGAGCAGGCGGCCGGGCTCGACTTCAGCCTCCGCTCCCTCGACCTCGCCGCCATCGCCCGCCTGCTGCGCGAGACCGGACCAAGCGTGCTGCGGGCCCCGTCGCCGCCACCCGAAGAGATACGGCTGAACGGCGGGCTCCACTCCCGCGGACGCGACCGGGCCGCCATATCCCACCACTACGACGTCAGCAACGAGTTCTACCGGCTCGTCCTCGGACCTTCGATGGTCTACTCCTGCGCCGTGTGGCCCAGCCCGGAGGCGACGCTCGAGGAAGCGCAGGCCTCCAAGCTCGACCTCATCTGTCGCAAGCTGGCCCTCGAGCCCGGGATGCGGCTCCTCGACGTGGGTTGCGGATGGGGCGCGATGGTCATGCACGCCGCCGCGCACTTCGGGGTCGAGGCCGTCGGGATCACGCTCTCGACCGAGCAGGCCGCACTGGCTCGGGAGCGGGTGGCCGCCGCCGGACTCGCCGACCGAGTCGAGATCCGCCTGCAGGACTACCGCGATGTCGCCGACGGGCCCTTCGACGCCATCAGCTCGATCGGCATGTTCGAGCACGTCGGCCGCAACCGGATGGACGAGTACGTCCGCGACCTGTACCGGCTGCTCCCACCCTCGGGCCGCCTGCTGAACCACGCCATCAGCCGGCCCGGCTACCCGCAGGCCGAGAGCCGCCTCGGGCGCAGCAAGGCGCTGGCCCGACGGTTGGCCACGGCCATCGGCTCGGATTACACGTCACGCGTCGACAGCTCGTTCATGCAGCGCTACGTGTTCCCCGACGGCGAGCTCCACGAGGTCGGCGTGGTGGTGTCGATGCTGCAGGAGAACGGGTTCGAGGTCCGCCACCTCGAGTCGCTCCGCGAGCACTACGCCCTCACCCTGCGCCACTGGGTGCGGAACCTCGAGGCGCACTGGGACGACGCGGTGGCCGAGGTCGGGGCGGGACGGGCCCGGGTCTGGCGCCTCTACATGGCGGCGTCGGCACTCAACTTCACCCTCGGCGGGGTCCAGGTCCACCAGGTGCTGGCCGTGAAGGCACTCGACGGCGAGGCCGGCATGGCGTTGCGGCCCAACTTCTGAGCCGCGGACCGGTGTAGAACCGATCCATGGATCACCCCTCGCAACTGCACCGCCAGGGCCTCGAGCTGCTCGAGGCCGCCGAGCACGCCGGACTCGACACGCCGGTCCCGTCGTGTCCCGGGTGGGTGGTCGGCAAGCTGGTGAACCACTCCGCCCGGGCCATGGAGCGCACCCACCTCGTCCTGCGCGACCACCTCGCCGAATTCCCCCCGAAGGAGGCGTACCGACCCCTCTCGCGCGACGGCGCGCTGTTCGACCAGTACCGCCGGATCCTCGAGGACACTGTCGAGACCCTCGCCACAGCCGATCCCGACGGATCGAGCTGGAACTTCACGGACGAGAACCAGACCAACGCCTTCTGGGGCCGCCGGATGGTCCACGAGATCACCGTGCACCGCTACGACGCCCAGCTGGCCGCGGGCGACGCGCGTCCCGTCGAGACCGAATGGGCCGTCGACGGCATCGACGAGTTGGTGGTGGCTCTCCTGCCCCGGATCACCCAGCGGACGGAGAGCCGACTGAACGCCAGCTACCACTTCCACTGCACCGACGCCGACGGCGAGTGGTTGGTGGTCCTGACCGACGGGCGACCCGTCACCACCCGCGAGCACGCCAAGGGCGACGTGGCTGTCCGAGGACCGGCGTCCCCTCTGTTCCTCTGGATCTGCGGCCGGGCCGGACTCGATGCCGACGGGCTCGACGCGTTCGGCGACCCCGAGCTGGTCGAGGCCTGGTCGTCCCTCACCTTCTGATCCCTGCTCCCTCTTCTTCGAGGATCGAGCGTTCCGGGCGGCGAGCGCTCAGCGGAAGAAGGTCCACCAGACGCTGGCGCACACCGCCACCACGGTGACCGCGAGGCCACCGAACAGGACCGGCTTGGACACGTTGCCCTCGGCATCAGAGGGGATGCGGGCGCGGACCTTGTCGAGGAGGCGACGGGCGAACGGCACGTCCTGGGCCAGCAGGGCCAGGCCCAGCGCGATCACGACCAGACCGGGACCCGGGAGCACCAGCATCGCCAGACCGGCGATGGTGACCAGGCAGCCGGCGGCGACCCGGGCGATGCGCACGAGGATGTGGCGCTTGGCCTCCTCGACCGTCTCCTCCCGCCGACCGGTCTCGAACTCGGCCTCGATGGCCTCCTGTTCGAGCCGGTCGAACGCGGCGTGGAACCGTCGCCGATCCCCCTCGTCGGCCATCAGCGGACGGGTTCGATCCGCAGGGCCCGGAGGCGCTCGACGCGCTCCTCGACGGGCGGGTGGGTCATGAACCAACGGGTCGCGCTCTTGCGGCCCCGGAGCGGGTTGACGATGTAGGCGCTGGCCTGCGCCGGGTTCACGTCGGCCGGCACACGCGCCGCCACCGAGTCGAGCTTCAGCAGCGCCTGGGCCAGCGGCTCGGGATCGCCCATCAGCTCGGCCCCGGCCCGATCGGCCTCGAACTCCCGCGACCGCGAGAGCGCCATCTGCAACAGACCGGCCGCGATCGGGGCGGTCAGCGCGATGGCGATCACGGCCACCGGACTGGGGCCGTCGTCGTCGCTGCCGCCCCCGCCGAACATCCCCGCCCACATGGCCATGTTGGCGACGAAGGTGATAGCGGTGGCGATGGCCGCGGCGACAGACCCGATGAGGATGTCGCGGTGGCGGATGTGGCCGACCTCGTGGGCGATCACGCCCATCAGCTCGTCGCGGTCGCACAGGTCGACCAGCCCTCGGGTCACCGCCACCACGGCGTGCTCGGGGTTGCGACCGGTGGCGAAGGCATTGGGCTGGGCAGACTCGATGAAGTACACCCGCGGCATCGGGATGTCGGCTCGACGGGAGATCTCCCGAACCGCGGCGTAAAGGTTGGGCGCCTCGGCTTCAGCGACGGGTACCGCACCGGCGGCCTTCACGGCGAGCTTGTCGCTCTTCCAGTACGAGAAGCCGCTGATGCCCACCCCGAAGACGAGCCCGATCACCGCTCCGCCCATCCCGCCGAGCAGGAAGCCGATCCCGACCAGCAGTCCGCCGATCCCGGCGAGCAGCACCGTCGTCTTGGCCATGTTGCCGGCGCCGTACAGCTTGCTGTCCATCTCTCGCTCCTTGCCTAGAACTCGAAGATGTCCTCGAGGAAGCTCTTGCGCTTCTTCTTGGGCTTGCCCTGGTCGCGATGCCGGTCGTCGTCGCGGTACCGGTCTCGATCCCGATCGTCGCTGCGACGATCGCGCTCTTCGCTCCGGGGCGGCGCGCTCGGCGCGACGGCGCCGACGCTGCCGGCGACGAGCTCGGCGTGACTGCGTTCGATGATCTTGTCGAGCTCACCCCGGTCGAGCCACACGCCGCGACATTCAGGGCAGTAGTCGATCTCGACGCCCTGCCGGTCGGTCATCAGCAGGTTCACTTCACAGTTGGGGCACTTCATCGGGCGACCACCTCCGTGGTTCGAGGAGCGCGGCGGGCCAGCAGCCTCACGGCCAACTTCCGGGCCTCCTCGACCCAGAGGACCGTGGAGGCGACCAGCAGGGCGATGCCCCACTGGGTCCAGGTGAGGTGCACGGTGCCGAACAACGACTGCAGCGGGCCCCAGTTGGTGGCCATGATCTGCAGCACCATCACGCCGGCGACCACCGCCCAGAGGCGCCAGTTCGTGAACGTGTAGCGGCAGAACACCGAGCCGGACTCGGTGCGGGAGTTGAAGACGTTCACCATCTGCTGGGACACGAACGCGGTGAACGCCATGGTGAGGGCGATCTCCTCGCTGTACTCGTTGCGGGCCCAGACGAACATGGTCAGCACGCCGGCCGCCATGACCACACCCAGGAAGACGAGCTTGGAGATCCGCCTCGGGGTGAGGATGGCAGCATCACCCGGGATCGGCGACCGGTCCATGATCCCCGGCTGGGGGTTGTCGATCCCGAGCGTCATCGCCGGCGGCCCGTCGGCGATCAGGTTCACCCACAGCACCTGGATCGGACTGAACGGCACCGGCAGCCCGAACAGCGAGGCCCCGAGGATGGTGCTGATGGCACCCATGTTCGTGGCCAGCTGGAACCGGACGAACTTGACGATGTTGTCGTAGATGGTGCGGCCCCGTTCGACGGCGCCCACGATCGTGGCGAAGTTGTCGTCGGTGAGCACCATGTCACCGGCTTCCTTGGTGACCTCGGTTCCGGTGATGCCCATGGCCACACCGATGTCGGCCCGGCGCAGGGCGGCGGCGTCGTTCACGCCGTCGCCGGTCATGGCCACGATGTGGCCCCGGGAGCGGAGCGCCTCCACGACGCGGACCTTGTGCTCGGGCGAGACACGCGCACACACACCGATGCCGTCGATCTGAGCGGCGAGCTCCTCGTCGGACATGGCCGTGAGGTCGTCGCCGGTGACGACGCGGCATTCGATTCCGAGCTCGCGCGCGATGGCGCCCGCGGTGACG
>DATDIY010000408.1:0-8488 GCA_036520815.1 Acidimicrobiales bacterium | reverse complement strand
GACACCGACCTGGGGGGTCTGCGACGCACGGCCACCGATCTGGCCCAGTCGCTCGGCGGAGCGGTCGACAACAGCGGACGCGGCGGCAGCCACTCCTGGCTGGTGCGTCACCTCGACGATGTCGGCACCTGGCACCTCGACACCATCCGCCTCCTGCTGCTGCTCGCCGTCGGTTACGCCGTGCTCGAGGGCGTCGAGTCGTGGGGCCTGTGGCACGAGCGTCGTTGGGCCGAGTACCTCACCGTGATCGCCACCGCGGGGCTGCTCCCGCTGGAGCTGCACGAGCTCACCGAGCGGGTCACCGTGTTGCGGGTCCTCATGCTCCTCGTCAACCTGGCCGTGCTCGTCTGGTTGCTCTGGGCCAAGCGGCTGTTCGGCCTGCGCGGCGGTCGGACGGCGATGCACGTCGACACCGACTGGGACGCCGTCCTGGCGGCGCCGGCCCCCGAACCCCGGGAGGCGCGGTGCTGAGCACGATCGCGTTCGGCCCCGACGGGATCGAGCACGAGGACGGTGTGGACCTGGCCCGACGCCGGCTCGGCCAGGAAGGCATCGTGGTGTGGGTCGACTCGACCGGCCCCGATCACGACGACCTCGAGACGGCCCGGGAGCTGTTCGGCCTGCACGAGCTGGCCATCGAGGACGTGTGCAAGCACGGGCAGCGGGCCAAGCTCGAGCGCTACGAGGACCACGCCTTCGTCGTCACCTACGCCCGAGCCGGCGACGGCGACCTGTCGGAGGTCGACTTCTTCCTCGGTGGCGACTGGGTGTTCAGCGTCCGTGAGCGCAACGACCACGGGGAGATGGTCGACATCAGCGACGTCAAGGAGCGGCTGGAGCAGCGACGAGACCTCTCGATCAGCCCTGGTGCCATCCTCTACGCCCTCTTCGACGCCGTGGTCGACGGCTACTTCGTCGCCATCGAGGCCGCCGAGGACCGCCTGGAGGACGTCGAGGAGGAGCTGTTCAGCCCGGAATCACCACCCGACGCCGTGATGCAGCAGGACCTGCTGGCGATCCGCCGTCGCCTGATCCTCTTCCGTCGCCGCGTGGTGCCGATGCGCGACGTGGTGATGGCGATCCTGCGCGGGGAGGTCCCGCAGATCGGCCGGGACGTGCTCGTCTACTACGAGGACGTCCTCGATCACCTTCTCCGCCTCATCGAGCAGATCGACCTGCAGCGCGAGCTCGTGGGCAACGTGGTCGACGCCAGCCTGGCGCTCAGCAGCAACCGCATGAACCAGGTCATGAAGCGGATGACCTCGTGGGGCGCCATCCTCATCGTGGCCACCCTCATCGCCGGGATCTACGGCATGAACTTCAAGAACATCCCGGAGCTGGAGTGGCACTACGGGTACTTCGGGGCCCTGGCCACCATGGCGCTCACGACGGGTGGCCTCTACTTCTGGTTCAAGCGGAAGGGCTGGCTGTAGCCGACGTCGTCTCGAGGCCCGTCGTCGGAACCGGCCGCCGGCCGTCCCGGAGTCGGAGCAGTGCCACCACGGCGAGAGCGACGAGGATCGCGTTGCGGACCACGATGGGATAGGTCGCCCACCGGGCACCTTCGGTCTGGGCGTGGATCGAGGCCAGGATGAACGTGGTCAACGCGGTCGTCACCAGCGTGAGCCCCCCCACCCACCGGTCGCCAGCGGCGGCGGCGATGGCGGCGAACGGCACGAACCACAGCACGTACTGCGGCGACAGGATCGGTGCGAACACGAGCATGGCGAGCACGGCGACGAGCGGCGCGTAGGCATCGACGGCCAGCTCCCGGCGCGACCCGCTCACTCGGGACGCCCACCGCCAGGCCAGAGCCACCACCGCGACCGCAGCGGCCAGCATCACGACCTTCGACCAGCCCGGCACGTCGGCGGCGGTGCGCCAGGCTCCCTGCTCCACCGTCGACCCGCTCGGGTCGGCCATGTGCAGGAAGATCCCCGGGAAGCTCTCGATCTGCCATCCCTTGGCCCCGCGGAAGGTGGCCACCTGGTTGATGCCGTCGGTGCCGGCCCATGCGACCCACGCCACCAGTCCTGTCGTCGCCGTGATCACCCACGCCACCAGGCCGCGCCACTGACGTCGCAGCAGCAGGGCGGGCACCAGCACCAGGGGCCACACCTTGGCGAACACCGCGGTGGCGAGCACCACTCCACCGACGTTGGCGTGCCGTCGCCGCAGCAGGGCGGCGCCGACCACCGCGAGGAACACCGAGAGCAGGTCGAGGCGGACGTACGGGAAGGGGAAGAACGCCATCGGCGTTCCGAGCACCAGGTACACGACGGCGGTGCGTCGCCCCCACGCCCACGCCAGGACGCCGGCGATCATCAGCTCGAGGACGAGCTGCGTGACGGCCAGCGTCGCGAGTGTGCCCAACAGCGTGGGACGGTCGACGAGGGCGGCCAGCCCGTAGGTGAGCGGCGGGTACTCGACGGCGTAGTCGCGGTACGGCGTGCCGTCGGCGTCGAAGTACTCGGAGTAGCGCCGGGCGTCGCCGCCGAGCACGGAGAACTCGTCCTCCACGCCGGAGTTCAACAGCACCACGATCGCCACGATCCGGATGAGCACCAGGAGCCCGACCAGGCCCCAGCACGCCCAGGTCGGCCGACCGCGGCCTGTCCGCCGACCGGTGGCCGTTGCGTCGGCGTCACCCTCGAGCGCGCCGGGGAGCGGCGCGGCGGCGGGAGCGTCGACCATCGGGTCGACAGTAGTTCCGGTCAGGTGCGGGTGAGCACGGCGACGGGGAAGCGGTCGACCACCTCGGCCACCGGTAGTCGGGCCCCGTCGTGCTCGGCTCCGGTGACGATGTCGCGCCACCGACCCTCGGGCAGGGTCACCGCCGCGGTCACTGGTCGGCGACGCTCCCGCAACGGCACCACCACGCAGACGGCGTCGCCGCGGCGGAACGCCAGGTGGGATTCGGCGTCGGGACCGTCGATGCCGAGGGGGGCGTAGGGGGAGCTGAAGGCGTCGGGGTGCGCCCCTCGCAGGGCGAGCAGCTGGTGCCAGAGGCCGAGCTTCACCAGCCCGTCGTCGTCGGCGTCGTGGCGGGTACGGCACCAGTGGCCCACCAGATCCACCTCGCCGGCCAGGATCGTCGCGAGCAGCTCGGCTCGGCGGGCGTGGTCGACCGGACGGCGGTTGTCGGGGTCGACGAGCACCAGGTTCCACAGCTCCTCGCCCTGGTACAGGTCGGGTGTGCCGGCGGCGGTGGCGGCCAGGGTGAGCTGGGCGAGCGACGCCGCCCGCCCCGCGGCCCGCACCTCGGCCACGAGCCGTTCGACCGAGGCGAGCAGCGCCGGATCGGCGTACACCCCGACGAGGAAGCCCTGAACGGCGGCCTCGTACCCCTCGTCGGGCTCGGTCCACGACGTGTGGTCCTTGGCTTCGCGCACCGCCTTCGTGGCGTAGGTGGCCATGCGATCGAGATCGATGGGCCAGGCGCCGACGAGGGTGAGCCACAGCAGCCATTCCGTGCCCCGGTCGAGCCCGGCGGGGGACCGGTGACCAGCGGCGGCGTCGTGCCAGTCCTCGACGGCGTCGACGACCAGGTCGGGCCGTGCCGCCAGCCGCGACATCCGGGCCCGCACATCGCCGCTTCGTTTGGTGTCGTGGGTGGTGACGGGCGCGAGGGTTCCGCCCCATCGGCTGGCCCGGGCCCCCAGGGCGCGGTGCACGTGGACGGTCGCCACCCCGGCCCGGTCCGGGTCGCCGCCGACCTCGTCGAGCCACGGCAGCGCCACCGCCCGGTAGAAGGCGGTGTCCTCGACCGCCTTGGCCGCGAGCGGCGCGCTCAGCTGGGCGAAGCGGGTCACGAAGTCGTCGACGACCGTGCCCGCACCGCGCTGGCGCACCAGGAGGGCCCGGGCGGTTCCCAGCAGCGGGGTCGACAGTTCGGGACGGTGGGTGACGAGCCGGGCCACCGCCAACTCGATCTCGCGCCGGTCGGCGTCGGTGATCTCGTCGGAGCCGGGGCGGGGGTAGGTGCGGTACACGCGGAGCTCGGCGGCCAGCTCCCTCACGACCTCCTCGGCCGCCGCCGGATCCGGACGCACGCCGTCGACATCTTCGGCGGCGGCGAGGAAGCTCCGGGTCACACGGTCGAGCTCGGGCACGAGGATCGTCGAGGCCACCAGGCGACGGCAGTGGAGCTCCAGGTGCTCCCAGTCGGTGGCCTGACCGGCGAAGCCCTCGGCCTGCACGCGTAGGGCGGCCGCGCCGGTCGGGTCGGTGAGTGCCTCGTTGATCCGAGCGGTCAACTCGTAGCCCGTGGTCCCGTCGACCGGCCACGTCGGAGGGAGGTCCTCGTCGGTGGCGAGGATCTTCTCCACCACCAGCAGGCGGTCGGGACCGATGAGGTCCCGGAGCCGTTCGAGGTAGCGCTGCGGATCGACGAGCCCGTCGACGTGGTCGACCCGCACGCCCTGCACGACCCGCGCCCCGAGGTCGTCGTCGAGCCACTCGCGCACGAGAGCGTGGACGTCGTCGAAGACCTGGGAGCGCTCGACCTGCACGGCGGCCAGGTCGGTGACGTCGAAGAACCGCCGCCAGTTGAGTGCCTCGGTGGCCTTCTGCCACTCGACGGCCCGCCAGTGCTGTTGCTCCAGCAGGGCGAGGAGCTTCTTCGGCTTGTCGGCGATGGCATCCAGCTCCTTGGCCGTGAGCCCGTCGGTCGACTCGGGCGAGAGCGGCCATCGGTCGTCGTGGTGCACCATCGCCGGACCGCCGCCGTCGGTCTCCAGCCGCACCACGCCGTCGCGCACCGCCTGCGGCAGCGGCCGGTCGAGGAAGGGCAGCACCACCTTGCCGTCGGAGGCCGGGTCGGGCGGGCTCCACTCGATGTCGAAGTAGGTGGCGTAGGGGCTGGACCGCCCGTGGCGCAGTACGTCCTGCCACCATCGGTTGGAGGGGGAGCGGATCCCCATGTGGTTGGCGACGAGGTCGACGACCAGCCCGACGTCGGCGCGGTCGAGGATCTCCCACAGTCGTCGCAGACCGGCCTCACCGCCGAGCTCTTGTCGCACCCGCTGGTGGTCGGTGACGTCGTAGCCGTGAGGGCTCCCGGGCGTCGCCTCGGACACCGGCGAGACGTAGAGGTGGCTGATGCCGAGGGTGCGGAGGAAGGGCACGACGGCCGCGGCCGCATCGAACCCGAACTCGGGGGTCAGCTGGACCCGGTAGGTGGCACGCACGGTCGGTCCTGGCCCGTCGTGCCTACCCGGCGTCCCCGTCGTCCATCCGCCGCAGCAGCACCAGAGACCGGTCCGTCACCGGGACGGCCGCCCCGGCGGCGAAGTGCCCGTCACCCCCGAGGGGGAGGGACTCGTCGACGTCGTCCGGCGCGGTGTCGAGGACCCGGCACCACGAGGTGCCGAACGCAGCGTCGGGCAGGACGAAGTCGAGACCGGTGTCGGAGGCGTTGAACATGGCGAAGAAGCTGCGGTCGGTGATGCGCTCGCCGCGGGGCCCGACGTTGGGGAGGGGGTCACCGTTCAGGAACACCCCGATGGCGAGGTTGCCGCCGTGTCGCCAGTTCTCGTCGGTCATGCGCTCGCCGTCCGGGGCGAACCAGCCGATGTCGTCGACGTCGGCGCCCTGGATGGGCCGACCTCGGAAGAACTCGCGGCGGCGGAAGGTGGGATGGTCACGCCGCAGGCGGATCAGCCGGCGTACGTACTCGAGCAGCGCGACGTCTTTCTGTGACCAGTCGTACCAGGACATGGCGTTGTCCTGGCAGTACGCGTTGTTGTTGCCGTCCTGGGTGCGACCCAGCTCGTCGCCGCCGAGCAGCATGGGCACGCCCTGGCTGAGCATGAGCGTGGCGAGCAGGTTGCGGCGCTGGCGGCGACGTAGGGCGTTGACCGCCTCGTCGTCGGTCGGGCCTTCGACACCGCAGTTCCACGACCGGTTGTCGGTGGTGCCGTCGTTGTTGTCCTCGCCGTTGGCCTCGTTGTGCTTCTCGTTGTAGGAGACCAGGTCGGTGAGGCTGAACCCGTCGTGGCACGTGACGAAGTTGATCGACGCGTACGGCGTGCGCCCGTTGGGTTGGTAGAGGTCGCTCGAACCGGTGACCCGGTAGCCGAACTCGGCCACGGAGTGCTCGGCGCCGCGCCAGAAGTCGCGGACCTCGTCGCGGTACTTGCCGTTCCACTCCGACCACAGCGGAGGGAAGTTGCCGACCTGATAGCCGCCCTCGCCGACGTCCCACGGCTCGGCGATGAGCTTGGCCTGGCTGACGATCGGGTCCTGCTGGATGAGATCGAAGAAGCTCGAGAGCTTGTCGACGTCGTGCAGCTCACGGGCGAGGGTGGCCGCCAGGTCGAAGCGGAAGCCGTCGACGTGCATCTCGGTCACCCAGTAGCGCAGCGAGTCCATGATCAGCTGCAGCACGTGCGGGTGGCGCATGTTGAGGCTGTTGCCGGTGCCCGTGTAATCGACGTAGCGGCGTCGGTCGTCGGGGCTCAGCCGGTAGTAGGCGGCGTTGTCGGCGCCCTTGAGCGACAGCACGGGCCCGCCGTCGTTGCCCTCTGCGGTGTGGTTGTAGACCACGTCGAGGATGACCTCGATGCCCTCGCGGTGCAGGGTCTTGACCATCTGCTTGAATTCCTGCACCTGCTGGCCGCGCTGCCCGAAGGTCGAGTACTCGTTGTGCGGCGCCAGGTAGGCGATCGAGTTGTAGCCCCAGTAGTTGCGCAGGCCGAGCTCGTCGAGCCGGAAGTCGTGCACGAACTGGTGCACGGGCATGAGCTCGACGGCGGTGACGCCGAGCTCCTTGAGGTGGTCGACGATCGGCCGGCTGCAGATGCCGAGGTAGGTGCCCCGCTGCTCGACGGGGACATCGGGGTGGCTGGCGGTGAGGCCCTTCACGTGGGTCTCGTAGACGATGGTGTCCTCCCACGGCGTGCGCGGGAGGCGGTCGTCGGCCCAGTCGAAGAACGGGCTGATCACCACCGACTTGGGGACGAAGCGAGCCGAGTCGCTGGCTGTCGGCGGCCCGTCGGGGCCCTCGCTGAACGGGTAGCCGAACACGGCCTCGGCCCACTCGACGCCACCCTCGACCGACTTGGCGTAAGGATCGATGAGGAGCTTGTCGGGATTGCAGCGGCTGCCCTGGTCGGGGGCCCAGACCCCGTGGACCCGGAAGCCGTAGCGCTGGCCGGGCTGGATGCCGGGCACGTAGCCGTGATGGACGAAGGCGGTGACCTGAGGGAGCGGGAGGCGGGTCTCGATGCCGTGGTCGTCGAAGAGGCAGAGCTCGACTCGCTCCGCCACCTCGGAGAACAGCGAGAAGTTGGCGCCGCTCCCGTCGAAGGTGGCGCCGAGGGGGAACGGCTCGCCGGGCCAGATGTCCATGGGGAGTCGATGCTAGGGCGTGGCGGGGCATCGGCGGCCGGGTGGGCTCCGAGCCGGCCCTCAGTTGTGGTGGTTGCTCAGCTCCACCGCCCTCCTCGACGTGGTGGACGAGGTACGGGGCCCGTCACCGCGCCTGCTGCCACGACGCCTTCGGGGTAGGTGGGTGCGGCCCTGGATGTCCTGCGGTTGGCGTCGGGGGGTCATGGCCTGGTCGCCGTGGCTGATCCGGCGTGTGGGAGGTGGGTCGGCGTATACCTACATGGCGGCGGTTCGGACCGGCGTAGGCTGTCGTTGCTGTGTTGTGGCGGGAAGGCGTGCGGAACGAGTGGGGCCAGGGCGGATGACGGTAGGACGGCTGGCGGGAGCAGGTACGGCGACTGTGGCAGGGCTGGTCGCCCTTGCGCTTGTCGGGTGCAGCTCCGGAGGTAGCGATGTTCTATCGACGGCCGACACAACGGCCGTCGACGTCGGCGTGACCTCGGTCGACCCGACGACTACAACCCCGACGGAGGCGCCGTCGCACACGGTCGATCCCGAGGCGGTGGCGGCCTACCTGGAGTCGATCGCGCCGGCGGCCGCTCCGGAGGGTTCGAATCGATCGGCGGCCCCTGCGGTCGGCGCTGCGGCCTCAGCTGCGAAGGGTGGGGTGGTGTCGGCGCCGCCTCCGACGCCGAGCGAGCCCCCGTTTGTGGCGCCGACGGTCACGGTCGACTACACGTGCATCGACAGCTACCCGAGCTGGGGCTTCCATGTCGTGGTCACCGCGAGCGGAGGGTCGGGTTGGACGCTCAACGACGTCGCCGCGCCCGGCGGAGTGATCGCCACGTGGGATCTCTTCATGCACAAGGCTGGTGATCCCGAGGTTCCTGGTGGTGGGGTCACTCAGTTCCCGCGTACCGAGGACTATGTCCGGACGTTCCCCTTCTACGCGCAGGCCGACGGGCCGATCAAGGCGAGCGTCCCCGTGTCGAAGTCGATGAGCTGCACTTTCCATCTGTAGGCAGCCTCCTGACGAGGCGGCGTGGCCTGCAATGCTGCCGGCAGCGTTCTGCGTCGGCTCGCGCTCGAGGTGCTCGTCCAGGACTTGGGCGGACAGCGAAGGTGAGCGAGGTTGACGCGGCAGCCCCTCGCCATCGCT
>DATDIY010000407.1:0-3025 GCA_036520815.1 Acidimicrobiales bacterium | reverse complement strand
GCGGAGCGGGCCGACTCGACCTGCAGCAGGAGGTCGGCACACGTGTGCTTGATCGCCTGGAACGAGCCGATGGGCCGGCCGAACTGCACCCGGTCCTTGGCGTACTCGACCGCCATCTCGAGGCACCTCCCGGCCCCGCCGACCTGCTCGGCGGCGAGGGCGACCGCGGCCACATCGAGGACCCGGGCGAGCACCGCGCCGGCCCCGCCGTCGACGCCCACGAGGGTCGCCGCCGCCGCGTCGAAGACGAGCTCGGCCTGGGTTCGGGTCTGGTCCATGGTCGCCAGCGCGATACGGGTCAGGCCGTCGCTCTCGCCGTCGACCCGGAACAGGCTCAGCCCGGCTGATGTGCGCGCGACCACGAGCACCACGTCGGCGACGTGCCCGTCGAGCACGTGGGTCTTGGTGCCGGTGATGCGCCACGTGCCGTCGGAGTCGAGGCCGGCGGCGGCCTCGATGCCCTCCTCGTCCCACCGCCGGTTCGGCTCGGTGAAGGCGAGCGTTGCGATGGTGGTGCCGGCAGCGATGCCCGGCAGCACGGCTGCACTGGCCTCGGCGTCGCCGGCCTCGAGCAGCGCCGTGGTGGCCAGCACGGTGGTCGAGAAGAACGGCGCGCACAGCAGCGCCCGTCCCATCTCCTCGAGCACGACGAAGAGCTCGACGAAGCCGAAGCCCTGGCCACCGTGCTCCTCGGGGATCGCCAATGCCTGCAGGCCGAGCTGTTCGGCCATCTGGGCCCACACGTCGGGGTCGTAGCCGCGCTCGGTGCCCATCTGGGCCCGGACAGCCGCCTCGGGGGACTTCGCCTCGAGGAACTGGCGCACGATGCTGCGGAGCTCCCGCTGCTCCTCCGAGAAGGCCAGGTTCACGGCGTTGAGGACCTCGTCTGGGCCGATCGCATCGAACCCTGTCTAGCCGACGTGCTCCGGGATCGGTCGGCCGCTCCGACCGGTCAGGGCTTGGGGGCGATGATCAACAGGATCACCGAGTAGACGAGGATCGCCCCGCCCACCGTGACCAGCCCGTGTCGGGCCCTTCGGACCTTGAACTGGCCGCTGATGCCCACGATGAACAGCACCGATGCCAACAGCACGGTGATCCGCACGTAGTCGTCGGCGGTCTTGGCCGACTCCGAGCCCTCCTCGTAGAGGCGGTCGGCCTCCTCCGTGTGCTGGTCGGCGAGCTCCTCGTCGGGCTGCTCGTACTCGGGCATGTAGGTGGGGCCCGGCGGCGCGTCGGGGTTGGTGGCCGGATCGGTTGCCATCCAGGCCACGAACGCCACCTCGAACTCCGGCCGGAAGCGCCGCTCGGCGATGGCCATCGCCTCCTCGTTGTCGGCCACGTAGGCGGTGAACCATGCGTCGAAGGTGGTGGCGTCGAAGTTGCGGGACTCCATGGCCCGCAGGTCGGCCTGGCTGGCCTCGGTGCGGTTGGTGGCACTGCGGGCCAGCTCCAACCGCGACTCGGTGCTCCACTGAGCCGCCGCGAACCCTGACCACGCCGCCAGCAACGCCACCATCGCCAACAGGATCGCCTCGATGATCGAGATGCGGCTCTCGTCGTGGCCGCCGTTGCGATGCCGGTGCTCGGCGATCTCCTTGCTCACCTCTCCTGGACCCAGCCCTGCCTCTGGCATCGCTCCGCTCTCGGTCAGGCGCGGCCTCGGCCGCGCGCCCTCGAGCCAGCGAGACTACTGAGCTGGTTCAGGACCGCGGATGTCCTGCCGCCGGGCAAGGTCGCCGTCGCGACGCTCGTCGCCCGGGAACACCTCGTCGGGGAACACCGGCAGCACGCCGCCGAGGCCGAGCTCGGCGACGTCCTCCAGCGATTCACCACCGCCCTTCAGCGCACCCTCGTGGGCGAGCTCGCGAGGCAGGTAGCGCCACACCAGGAAGGCCGAGACGACGGAGACCACGGCGCCGGCGTAGGAGGCGAAGTGGAAGCCGTCCATGAACGCCGTCTCGGCACCGAGCTCGAGCAGCCGCCCGGCCTCACCCGGGAGCGAGGACGCGACCTGGAGGGCGCCGGCCAACGACGTGCTTGCCGCATCGGCCGCCGCCGACGGCAAGGAGACGGTCAGATCGTGCAGGGCACTCGAGTACTGCGAAGCCGCCGCGCTACCGAGCACGGCGATGCCGAGGGCGGCGCCGAGCTCGCGGGTGGCGTCGTTCATCGCCGATCCCGCGCCGGCCCGCCGGGAGGGAACCGCGCTCATGATGGCGGCCGTCATCGGTGACATCGCCAGCGAGACACCGGCGACCGAGGGGAACATCCCGACGAGGAGGAACGGGTAGCTGGAGTCGACCCCCAGCTGGGCGAACAGCAGGAAACCCAACGCGATCAGCCCCATGCCGGCGGCGACGGTGCGGTTGGCGCCGAAGCGGACACTGATGCGCGGCGTGAACGGGGCGACGATCAGCATGATCGGCGCCATCGGGAGGAGACGGAGGGCGGCTTCGATGGGACTGAAGCCCAGCACGAGCTGGAGGTACTGCGTCGTGAGGAACATCGACCCGTACATGGCCATGAACACGAGGATCATGCCGCCGGTGCCGGTCGAGAACGCCGGGTTCTTGAAGAAGCGCATGTCGAGCATGGGTTCGTCCACTCGAAGCTCCCACAGCACGAACAGCAACAACGCGACCGCCGCCACCGCGAAGGCGGCGAGTGTCCCCGCGCTCCCCCAGCCCGCATCGGGGGCCTCGATCAAGCCGTAGACGAGCGATCCGATCCCGATGATCGAGAGGAGGGCGCCGACCGGGTCGAGGACGCCTTGTTCGGGATCCTTCGAACGCGGCACGAGGAAGATGCCGCCGACGAACGCCAGGGTCACGAAGGGCACGTTCACCAGGAACACGGCGCCGTACCCGAAGTGCTCCAGCACGAACGCGCTGCTGATGGGCCCGACGGCGCCCGCCGCGCCGGTGATCGAGGCCCAGATGGCGATCGCCTTGGTTCTCTCCTCGGGAGGGAAGACGTTCACGAGGATCGACAACGTCGACGGCATGATGAACGCGGCGCCGAG
>DATDIY010000406.1:0-14868 GCA_036520815.1 Acidimicrobiales bacterium | reverse complement strand
GGCCTCTCGCGACGCTCGGCGATCAGGCCGGCGATGTAGCCGAGCAGCGACTCTCGCACCTCGACCTTGCGCTCGGTGGTGGAGGTCGGGTTGGTCATGTCGTCGACCCAGCCTCGGAACATCGGGATGTCCTCACCGGTGACGCCGAGCACACCCGAGATCACGTGCAGCGGCACGTTCCAGGCGACGTGCGCCTCCCAGTCGGAGGGCTGGCCGGCGGCCTCGAAGTTGTCGAGGGCCTCGTCGACGATCGACTGGACTCCTCCCCGCATGCGCTGGGCCTGGGGAGCGGAGAAGGCAGCGAGGGCCAAGCGGCGCACCCGGGTGTGGTCGGGCGGATCCTTGTAGGCGAGGTTGTTCGGATCGTCGGCGATGCGGATGGCGATCCTGCGGGGCGTTTCGCGCCCGACGCCGTAGGCCTTGCCGAACCGCTTGTCGCTGTAGACGAGGCGACAGTCGTCGTAGCGGGTGACGAGCCACGCCGGCTCGCCGTACTCCATCTGCACCTTCACGGGGCCCTGTTGCTGGAGCTGCCGGTAGGCCTCGTCCATGCTCATGTCGATGTGGTCGACGAGGGGGTACGAGATGATCGTTGCGGTCTCGGTGGCCACGGGAACTCCCCAGACTCCGTGCCCCGACGCGGTGCCGGGTGCCCGCCCCAAGGTAACCCGGGTCAGGTGTGTCGGTTCAGTTCGTCAGCGCTCTGGTTCGTCGAAGAAGTCGAGAAGGACCGGGGCGCCGTCGATCCAGAAGTCGAAGAGGTTCCCGCGCCCCTCGTTGCGAGCCTCCGACGAGCGTTCCCACGCGTCCTCCGGCCACGGAGGCTCGACGAGGCGCGACCCCTTGATGAGGCTGTGCACCTCCCTCGAGGTGCGGGGTGGGTGGTCGTAGTCCTTGGCGCCGCCGCGGATGATCAGCGTGGGCACGTCGATGTCGGCGAACTCGTAGTCGGGCACCCCGGGGATGGCCTCGTTCGGCTTCGGGATGTAGGCATCGAGCCAACGGTTCATCACCCGTTCGAACTCGTCGGCCCCGACGGCGAGCAGGCGATCACGGTTTCGGGGGTTGGCCTCCACCATCTCCTTGAAGCTCCCCGCCGGCCCTGACAGCTCGAGGACGCCCTCGATGCCCATGCTGCGGACGGTGCGCAGCTCGTTCAGCACGTACACCCCGGCGAGTGACATGGAGCTGAAGTTCCCGCCGACGATCGCCCAGACGGCGAGCTTCCGCACCATCTCTGGGAACATCATCGTGAACACGATCGAGTCGCGGGCGCCGCCGGAGCCGCCGGCCACGAAGAGACGGTCGATGCCGAACTCCCGGAGCATCAGCCCGAGTGTCTCGGCCCGCATGTGTGATTCCGACCGTCCGTAGAGCTGCACGTCGGAGCGCCCGCAGTTGGGGCGATCCCAGAGCAGCACCCGCTTGTTGCCGGAGGCGATGGCCTCGGCGAGCTCGTGGATCCCGCCGATGTCCTTGCTGAAGCGACCCCCTGGGGTGAGCACGACGACGTCGCCGTCGTCGGGTCCGACCCACTCGTAGACGACGATTCCGCCGTTGACCTCGATCTCGCCCTCGGCCATTCCCCCTCCTCGTTCCCGTTCGACCGGGCAGGGCCGTACGTCCCCCGACGGACGGCTGCGCCCGAAAGCTAACACTGATGTCGAGTCTGTCGCCCGGGGACCGGCACCCGCCGCGCCGCTACGGTCGGCGCCATGACGAAGGTCGCGTGGGTGACCGGTGGGAGCCGGGGGATGGGGGCCGACACCGCGCTGCGGCTGGCGCGTTCCGGCTACGACGTGGCGTTGACCGCGCGAGATCAGGGCCGTCTCGACGGGGTGGCCAAGGAGATCGAGGCGGTCGGCCAGCAGGCGCTGCCGTTCGCCGCCGACCTGACCGACCGGGGCTCGGTGGCGGCGTTCGCCGACGCCGCCATCGAGCGGTTCGGTCGTTGCGACGTGCTCTGCAACATCGCCATCCACCAGGGCCAGGGCGCGTTCGAGCTGTTCCTCGACACGACGCCGGACGACTTCGCCGTCACCTACGAGGTCGACGTCGTCGCTCCCGTGATCCTGTGTCAGCGGGCGATCCCGCTGATGGTCGCCGAGGGCGGGGGCACCATCGTGAACATGAGCTCGTCCTCGGTGTTCCTCGACCCGCCGGGCACCGTGAAGGACAGCGGCTGGAGCCTGGCCTACGTGGCCGCCAAGGCCGGCATCGACCAGTTCGCCAGCGTCCTCAACGTCGAGCTCGGGGCCCAGGGCATCCGCGCGTTCAACGTGGAGCCCGGGTTCGTGGCCTACGGCGAGGAGCTCGTCCGGACGCTGGCCAAGTACCCGGGGATGCCGGTCTCGCCGCCGGAGTCGATCGGGCCGGCCATCCTCTGGTTGATCGAGTCGGGCCAGTCGGACCGTCTGATGTCGAAGCGGGTGAACCTGCCGGGGCTGACCCACAAGCAGGGCCTGCTCGAGGGCTGGGACGGCCCCGGATCGGTGTACCCGCCCGCCTGACGGCTAGGACGTCTCGGGACTCGGTGCGGAGGGCGGCCACGGCGCGCCGACCGACACCGACAACATGCGGCACCCCTCAGGCCCGTTGACCTGGGCGTGGTCGACGCCCGCCATGACCACGCAGTCGCCCGCACCGAGATCGATCTCGTCGGCCTGCAGGATGAGCCGGGTCGACCCGTCGAGCACGAACACGAGGTCGACCGCGGCGGAGTGGTGCAGCGTGGCCGAGGTGGCCTCGGCATCGACCTGGTCCCGAGGCAGGTGGTCGAGCAGGGACCACCGCACCATCCCCGGCGCCAGGCGGGTGTCGATGAAGTGGCCGGTCTGGGCCGGACCAGGAGGTGGTGGGGCCGACCCGGTTGCGTAGAGCGACGCCCTGGTCAGGTAGTCGACCTCTGGGATGGCGTGGGTCGTCAACTCCGACACCTCGACGATGCATGACTGACCTTCTGCGTTGACCCCGGTGATGATCTTCCTCATGGCGGCCGAACCTAGCTGGCCCTCGGGGCTCACACGCCGAAGCGGACCTGGAGGTGGTGGCGGCGCTCGGCGATCGCCTGGCGGCGCTCCCCGCCGGTCACGTGGCGGGTGTCGGCGGGCAGGTGGTCGTCCAGCTCGGCGCGCTTGACCACCTCGGTGGTGGGCCGCTTCTCCTCGTCGAAGGTGGTCTCGGTGGTGCCGTCGTAGCGGACGAGCACCAGGCCCCGACGGCGCCCCATGGTGTCGAGCCAGTTGGCGACACCGGGATCGGTGGCGCACACCACGAAGCGGTGGCAGCCGTCGCCGCTGCGGTCGGCCTGGCCGGTGCTCAGGCTGGTCTGGCGGTCGGCGTACTCGAGCGAGTTCATCCAGAGGTCGAGCAGCTGGATGCCCTGGTAGTTGCCGCTCATCGGCCGGGTCGTGACGATCAGCGCCTCGTCGTCGGCGAGGTCGAAGTGGCCGTTGATCATCCACCGGCCGGGCACCCCGCCACTGGCGCGGGAGTCGGTGGGCGGACCGAACTGGTTCGCCGGCACACGCTCGACGATCGCCTGCACGATCGTGGGCCACACCTGCACGTGCGACCGCAGATCGGTGGCGGTGGCGTGGAGGCGCTCGGCCATGTCGTCGGGAGTCCAGTCCGGACGCAGCTCGCCGTGGGCATCGACCCTGTCGATGTGAACCTCGCCGGGTGGATCCGCGCTCCACGTGTCATAGATCTGGCGGACGAAGAGCTTCGTCGACTCCGGCGGGTTGTCCATCCAGTTCCCGTCGATGCGCCCGGGGGAGAGGATGACCTCGAAGCTGCCGTCCTCGCTGATCTCCAGATCCTCGAAGCTGAGGTAGGAGGCGGTGCCACCGCCGTCGCCGAGGTAGGGGATGCCGGCGTAGACCTGCAGCTCGACCCGTGTTGCCGACCCGAGCGATCCCCAGATGCGGTAGGTGCCCCCGCCCGTCACGGGCGTGACGAGATAGCGCTGGTCGGGGTTGTCGCCCCCCTCCCGGGTGCGGCGGTCGATGATCCGGAAGTGCGGGAACTCCGGGTCCCCGACGACGTCCTCCTCGATGCGGGCCGTCAGCACGCTCATCAGGAACGCCATCGCCGCCGGCCGCTGTTGGGGGTCGGCGTAGAACGGGTGCTCCCGGACGAACCGGATGGAGTCCTCCAACGCCGACAACAGGTCGTCCGACGCAGGTACCAGGGGGTCGTCCATTGCTCCTGACCTCCACGGGGCGGTGCCGAGCCTGCGACTGGCCAGGCGGCTAGCCGATCGGCAAGGCTACCTGGGACCGGTCGGGGGATGCCGCGAGAAGCACCCCTCTGGCCGGCCGTCGGCCGTCGCCCGGCTGCCGGCGTCATCGATGGGAGAGGGGTGTCAAGTGGCAGATGGACCACCGCAGGGAAGGGTCGCGATCCTCACCGGGGGGACGGGGAAGCTCGGCCGGGGGATCTGCCGGGCGTTCGCCAAGCAGGGCATCACGCCGGTTGCTCTCGACCTCCACCCCGTCGAGGCCGACGCTGCCGCGCTGGTCCGCCAGTGCGACGTCACCGACCCCGAGGCGTGCCGCTCGGCAGTCGACGAGGTCGTCGAGCGCTACGGGCGTATCGACATCCTCGTGAACCTGGCCCAGGCCTACCGGTGCGACAACGCGATCATGGAGCTCACCGACGACGACCTGCGCGTCTCCTACGAGTCGGGTCCCATCGCCTCGATGCGGCTCATGCAGCTCTGCTACCCGCACATGAAGGCGCTGGGCGGTGGCAACGTCGTCAACTGCGTCTCGGGTGCGGGCACCCAGGGCACGCCGCGCATGGGTGCCTACGGGTCGGCCAAGGAGGCCATTCGTGGCCTCACCAAGGCCGCCGCCCTTGAGTGGGGGGCCGACAACATCAAGGTCAACTGCTTCGCCCCGTTCGGTGGCGACGACCCGAACATGCATCCCGAGTACGTCAAGCAGGTGCCGCTGCAGCGCTACGGCGATCCCGAGAAGGACATCGGCTCCGCGATCGTCTACCTGGCCAGCCCCGACTGCTATATGACTGGGCGCACACTGTTCCTCGACGGCGGCATCGGCACGCTCCGCTGAGCCGAACGACGATCATCGAGAAGCGAGACCACGAGGAGGGGCCGTGACCGGTCGCATGGAGGGCAAGAAGGCGCTGGTGGTGGGCTCGGGCCAGCCGCCGCACGAGCGGATGGGCAACGGCCGTGCCATGGCGATGGCGTTCGCCCGCGAGGGCGCCGAGGTCTGTTGCGTCGACCGCGAGAAGGAGCGGGCCACCGAGACCGTCGAGCTGATCGGTGCCGCCGGCGGTACCGCTCACGCCCTGTTCGCCGACATCTCGGTGCCCGACGACTGCGCCCGCCTCGTCGAGGAGGCCAACGCGGCGATGGGCACGATCGACGTCCTCGTGAACAACGTGGGCAGCAGCCAGAACGACGCCGATCCGTTGAACCTCACGGTGGAGGGCTGGCAGGGCGTGGTCGACATCAACATGCGCGGCACCTGGCTGACGTCGCGTGCCGCCGTGCCGATCATGAAGGACAACGGCGGTGGTTCGATCATCAACACGTCGACCGTCGGCTCGCGGGCCAAGGGCGGGAACCTTTTCGGCTACAGCGTCTCCAAGGCCGGGGTGAACGCCATCACCCACTTCTTCGCCGTGCAGTACGCGCAGTACAACATCCGCTGCAACGCCATCCTCCCGGCGTGGATCCTGACGCCGCACTCCTTCGAGGGCCTGATCCGCTCGGGCGTGGCCTCCAACGAGGAGGAGATCATCGGGTTCGGCAAGCAGCGGGTGCCGCTCGGCTTCATGGGAGTCGCCGAGGACATCGCCAACGCCGCGCTGTTCCTCGCCTCCGACGAGTCGCGCTTCGTGACCGGCCAGGAACTGCCCGTCGACGGCGGCGTGCTGGCGTTCAACCAGTACTCGGGCCCGCCGGGGTCGTAGCGGTGACGGCGCTCGGGCCGCACGGACGTTGACGTAATCTCGCCCTCGCGACCAGCAGGTCTCGGGGGAGGCGACATGGGTGAGGGGGATCACCATGGATGACACGAGTGCGGAGACGCCCATGGCGGCGTCGTTGGCGGATCTCAGCATGGCGACCGCCGAGGAGCGCACGGCCATCTGGTCGCTGATGGCCAGCGCCGGGCCCGTCTTCCAGATCCCGGGTGGGATGTGGATGGTCACAGACCCAGCCGGGGTGCAGTACATCCACCGCAACCCTGACCTGTTCTCCAACGTGGGGATCATCGGAGCGGGCGAGCTGCCGATCCGGTACGTGCCCTCGGGCGTTGACCCGCCCGAGCACCGCCGGTACCGCAAGATCCTCGACCCGATGCTCGCCCCCCGGGTCGTCAACGCCATGGAGGAGGAGCTGCGGGTGCAGGCCCGCGACCTCGTCTCGTCGTTCGCCGGCCGGGGCTCGTGCGACGCGGTGAAGGAGCTCGCCGTCCCGTACCCGACCTCGGTGTTCCTGTCGGTGTTCGGGCTGCCCGTCGACGACCGCGACCGTCTCGTCCACTGGGTCGAGACGATGATCGAGAAGTCGCCCCAGCTGAAGCCCGAGTTCGCCGAGGAGTACACGAAGGCGTCGTGGGAGCTCTACGACTACCTCCTGCCGTTCGTGGAAGCGAAGCGGGAGAACCCCGGCGACGACATGCTGAGCGCCATCATCGCCGGCGACGGCGAGGACGCGATGTCGAACGAGGAGGTGCTGGGGATCTGCATCCTCTTCTGCCTGGCCGGGCTCGACACCGTCACCGGCGCGGTGGGCTTCATGCTCTTCTACCTGGCCCGCAACCCCGAGCTACGGCGCCGCATCATCGCCGACCCGAGCCTGGTGAACCCGGCGATCGAGGAGGTGTTGCGGCTCGAGCCGCCGGCGCCCATGTTCCCCCGCATCGTCACCCAGGACGTCGAGATCTGCGGAGTGCCGATCGCCGCTGGTGACCGGGTGATGATGTGCCTGGCGGCGGTCAACCGGTCAGCCGAGACCTACGACGAGCCCAACGGGATCGACCTCGATCAGGCCGACCGGGGCCACGTGACCTTCGGCGGCGGGGTCCACCGCTGCCTCGGCTCGCACCTGGCCCGCCGGGAGATGCGCCTGGTGATGGAGGAGTTCCACAAGCAGATCCCGGAGTACGAGATCGCCGAGGGCTTCGAGCCCGAGATCATGTGGCCTTCGGGCACCCTTCACCTGCGGTCGCTGCCGCTGGTGTTCCCGCCGGCCATCGGAGGAGACGCCTGATGCGCGTGGTCATCGATGCGGACGCCTGTTCCGGCAACGGGCGCTGCTATTCGCTGGTGCCGGAGCTGTTCACCGACGACGAGAGCGGCTACGGCCAGGTGGTCGACGGGGGGGAGTTCGGCGAGGGTCAGCGCGAGCTGGCCGAGAAGGCGGTTCGGGCCTGTCCCGAGGACGCCATCAGCATCGAGGAGGGGTGAGGGCCGGCAGGTCCCGCCCGGAGGGGGACCGGTGAACCTCTGGCGCTTGTACGGCGACGCCGACGGCGAGACCCACTTCGAGCGGATCGCGCTGCCCCAGATCGACGTGCCCGGAGAGGGGGTCGACCGGGTCGGGATGCTGCGGGTGCCGTCGGTTCATCTCACCATCGCCGAGCTCGGCCAGCAGGTCCCCGAGCTCGGTCTGCACCCGGCGCCCGCCCGCCGGTTCCTCACTCTGATGAGCGGCGTGTACGAGATCACGACCAGCCTCGGGGAGAAGGTGCGGCTGGAGCCGGGCGACTGCGTCTTCGTCGACGACGTCGACAGCAAGGGCCACTTCAGCGACGACATCGGCGACGATCGCCTCACCTTCGCCGCGGTCGAGGTCCCCGACGACTGGAGCCTGTAGGGCCTCAGCGGCGGTGGGAAGTCTCGCACGGAGCGCCGGACGCGAGGCGGGCCGGGGCGCCCTCCTCCAAGTGGTGACTGGTGTCACGAAGGGTGCTGTCGAGTGTCGGAAACGGCCGATCCTGTGGTTGCCTTGTGTCGAGGGGTCGGACGTGGGGTCGAGCGTCCGGCGATCAGATGTGGTCGAGGAGGCCGTGATGGCAGAGTTCGCAGTGCGTGACCTGAGCCCGGCGCTGGGCGCAGAGGTCGAGGGTGTCGACCTCTCCTCCGAGCTCGACGGCGACACGATCCAGCGGCTTCGCCAGCTGTTCGACGACCGCAGCGTGCTCGTGTTCCGTGACGTCGAGCTCGACGACGACGACCAGGCCTACCTCGCCGGTCTGCTCGTGGGCCGGGAGGCTCCCCGTGACCGCGGATCGGCCATCGACAACGCCGTCGTCTACAAGGAGCACTACTCCAACAAGGAGGAGGGCGGCTACGCCCCCACCGGCCGGCTCCTCTACCACTCCGACTCGATGTGGGCCGAGACGCCGTCGGAGCTGCTCTCGCTCTACGGCGTGAAGGTCGGCCAGCCGTCGGTGCCCACCACCTGGGTGAGCACGGCCTACGCGTGGACGAGCCTGCCCGACCAGCTGCGCAAGCGGATCGAGGGCCTCGAGGTGGAGCACATGACCGGCCAGCAGCCGCGGGGCAACGAGGCCGAGATGCTGAAGGCGGTGCACGAGGAGACCCGCTCGGTGGTCACGCCCATCGCCAAGCCCCACCCCCGTACGGGCAGGCCCCTGCTGTTCGCGTCGGAGATGGCCACCAGCCGCATCCTGGGGATGACCCGGGAGGACAGCGAGGACCTCCTCCAGGAGCTGTTCACCCACCTCTACAACGACCCCGAGAACTTCTACCAGCACGAGTGGCGCCAGCACGACCTCGTCATCTGGGACAACGTGGCCACCCAGCACGGGCGCCCGAACCTCACCCGCGAGGGCGCCGAGCGCACCCTGCGGAAGGTCATCGCTCCGGTCCCGACCCACCACATGGCCAAGCCGAGCTTCGTCGACACCGCCGCCTCGAGCTGAGCCACGCTGCCACCCGACGACACCACCTCGTTCTCCGACCTCGGCCTCCGGTCGGGGCTGACCGACGCGCTCGCCGCGCTCGGCTACGAAGAGCCGACGCCGATCCAGGCGGCCGCGATCCCCGCGCTGCTGACTGGTCGCGACGTTCTCGGGCAGGCGGCGACCGGCACCGGCAAGACGGCGGCCTTCGCCCTTCCGCTCCTCGAGCGCCTCGCTCCCGGTGATCGGGGTACCGGCCCCACCGCTCTGGTGCTCGTGCCGACCCGTGAGCTCGCCATGCAGGTGTCCGAGGCGATCCACCGCTACGGCCGGCCGGTGGGTGCCCGGGTGCTGCCGATCTACGGCGGTCAGCCGATCGGCCGGCAGCTCGGCGCCCTGAAGCGGGGGGTCGACGTGGTCGTGGCCACGCCGGGTCGGGCCGTCGACCACCTCGAGCGCGGCAGCCTCGATCTCGGGGCTGCCGAGGTGGTCGTGCTCGACGAGGCCGACGAGATGCTCGACATGGGGTTCGCCGACGACCTCGACGCCATTCTCGAGGCGCTCCCGTCCGAACGGCAGTCCGTCCTCTTCTCCGCCACCATGCCGTCGCGGATCGAGCGGCTCGCTCGCCGTCACATGAGCGATCCGCTGGTGATCGCCGTCGGCCCGGCTCCAACGGTCGCGGGAGAGGGCCCGAAGGTCCGCCAGACCGCCTATGTGGTTCCGCGCTCGCACAAGGCCGCGGCCCTTGGCCGCATCCTCGACGTGGAGGCTCCGACGGCGGCGATCGTGTTCTGTCGCACCCGCAACGAGGTCGACCAGCTCACCGAGACCCTCAACGGACGCGGGTATCGGGCCGAGGCCCTTCACGGCGGCCTCAGCCAGGAGGGCCGCGACCGGGTGATGGGCCGCGTCCGGGCGGGCACGTCCGACCTGTTGGTCGCCACCGACGTGGCCGCGCGCGGGCTGGACATCGACGTGCTCTCCCACGTCGTCAACTACGACGTGCCATCGGCCCCGGAGGCCTATGTCCACCGCATCGGTCGGGTCGGGCGCGCCGGCCGGGAGGGTGTGGCCATCACCCTGGCCGAGCCGCGGGAGCGGCGTCTGCTGGACAACATCCAGCGGGTCACCGGCCAGGACCTCTCGATCGACAAGGTGCCCACGGTCTCGGATCTGCGCAACCGGCGCATGGAGCTCACCCTCGCCATGGTCCGCGAGGCGTTGCTCGACGACGACCTCGACCGCTACCGCACGATCGTCGAGTCACTGAGCGACGAGGCCGAGCTGGGCGAGATCGCCCTCGCCGCCGTGAAGCTCGTCCACGAGGCCGCGAACCCGGCGGGCGATGACGAGGAAGAGATTCCCGAGGCCAAGCTCCGCCGTCCCCAAGATCCGGGCAGCTCCGGCTCGTCCCACGGTCGGCCGGAGGGCCGGGCCCGGGGGGAGAAGGGCAAGCCGGCCCGGAAGGGGTCGGCGTCGGGCGACTCGGTTCGCCTGTTCTTCCCGGTAGGGCGAGCCGCCCGCATCGGCCCGGGCGACCTCGTCGGAGCCATCACTGGCGAGACCAGCGTGAAGGGCCGCGACATCGGCTCCATCGAGATCACCGACAAGTTCTCGCTGGTGGAGGTGCCGGCCGGCTCGGCCGACGAGATCATCTCGGCCATGCGGGGAGCGACCATCCGGGGCCGGAAGGTCAACGTCCGCCGCGAGCGCTTCGACCCCCGCTGAGCGCTCACCCCTGGGTGCAGAGCCAGGGCAGCGGCCACGACGGCGCTGTAGGCGATACCGGAGGCTCATCTGGTAGCGGAGTCCTGATCTGGGTAGCCTCCGGCCCGGGCACGCCTCGGGTGCGTGCCGATCGCGACGTCGCCCGCGCTCCCGCCACGGAGGCTTGAGCGCCACGACGTCGTCCGACGAGAGGGGCCAGAGAATGAGTGGTGAGCTTGCGGGCAAGGTCGCGATCGTGACCGGTGGCGCCTCGGGCATCGGGCGGGGTTGCGCCGAGCGCTTCGTTGCCGCAGGAGCGAAGGTCGTCGTGGCGGATGTCAACGCCGACGACGGTGACGCCTTTGCCGCGACACTCGGCGCCGACGCCGCCTTCAAGGTGGCCGACGTGGCCGACGCCGCCGCGGTCGACGAGCTCGTGGCGTTCGCCGTGGAGCGCTTCGGCGGGCTGCACTGCATGTTCAACAACGCCGGCATCTCCGGCGCGCGCACCGAGCGCATCCTCGACCACGACTTCAGCGACTTCGAGAAGGTCATGGCGGTCAACGTGATCGGCGTCGCCAACGGCATCCGCTCGGCCGCCCGTCACATGAAGGACAACGGCGGAGGCTCGATCATCAACACCACCTCCATCGGTGGCATGCAGCCGTCGCGCGGCAACTACTCCTACGCCATGTCGAAGGCCAGCGTGATCATGCTCGCCCAGTCGGCGGCCATCGACCTCGGCGAGTACGGCATCCGGGTCAACTGCATCGCCCCGGCGAACATCGAGTCACCGATCCTCGGCAACATGCTCGGCAAGGGACTCTCCGACGAGGCCAAGGAGCAGATGATGGTGGAGGTCCGTCGGTTCCTCCTGTCCCGTCAGCCCCTCCAGCGCCAGGGCACCACCGACGACATCGCCGAGGCGGCCATCTTCTTCGCCAGCGACCGGTCCTCGTACTCGACCGGGCAGGTCATCTGTGTCGACGGCGGGATGCTCACCGGCAACCCGGCACCTTCCGGTGAGCTCAAGGAGATCGTGGCTCGCTACCACGGCAGCACCTGAGCGAAGGCGGACATCACGATGCGGTTCGTGTTGATCCACGGAGGCCACCACGGCGTCTGGTGCTGGGACAAGCTCATCCCCGAGCTCGAGGCGCTGGGCCACACGGCGCTGGCCATCGACCTGCCAGGGTGCAACGAACGGACCGACGAACCCGCCACCCACGCGACCTGGCGGGCCGCGTTCCGGGAGGTGGTGGAGGAAGGCGACGTGCTGGTGGGCCACTCGATGGGTGGCTTCGCCATCTCCCTCGGTGCCGACGAGGTGCCCGACCGGGTGGCCCGGCTCGTCTACCTGTCCGCCGCCACGCCGATCGAGGGCCAGGCCATGGGTGCGGCAACATCGGAGACCACGGTGAACGACTGGCCCGAGGTCGTGGGGATGCCCTACGACGAGTTCATCGAGATGGTCGAGCTGCCCGGGCTCGGACCGTGCGTGCGGATGACGAAGAAGGAAGCCGCCGACAAGCTCTTCTACCACGACTGCTCCCCCGAGGATCAGGCGTGGGCGTGGGAGCACCTGACGCCGCTCCCCATCGCGCCGGCCCTCGAAACCTTCCATCTGCCCAACTTCTGGAGCGCCCCGATCCCACGCGACTTCGTCATCACCACCGACGACTACTCGCACCCGATCGAGATGGACAACGTGTTCATGGAACGGATCGGACTGACGACGGCGTTCGCCATCCAGTCCTCGCACTCACCGTTCATCAGCCGCCCGGCGGAGACGGCCCGGGTCCTCCACGCCGCCGCGGGCGGCGCGCTGGCCTGAGAGCTCGCGTTCGTCGGACCGGGTGTTGAGGCTCAGGGGGTCCACTCGGGCATCGACCGTTGGCCGCCGTCGACGAGGACGTCGCTGCCGGTCATGAACCCGGCGTGGTCGGAGGTCAGGAACTCGACGACGGCGGCGACCTCCTCGGGTCGCCCCCAACGCGCGAGCGGCGTCGAGCGCACGAACTCGTGCATGATCTCGTGGAGCTCGGCCTCTGCTCGCGACATCGGCGTCTCCACCGCACCGGGCGACAGCGACAGGATGCGAGCGCCCTTGGCGCCCCACGGGCCAGCCAGGCGACGGACCTGACGCATCACCCCGAGCTTGGAGTAGCCGTAGCAGGTCAGCGCGTCGTCGAGGTCGACGCCAGCTTCGACCAGGTCGTCGAAGAACCGATCGGACAGCGGGTCGTCGAGCACCGCCGCGATGGGGGCCAGGTCGGGGACCATGTGACCGGCGGTGGAAGCGAAGCACACGACGCAGGCGCCGGGGGCGAGGATGTCCTCCACCGCGGCGAGGACCCGGGCGGTGCCGCGGAGGTTGACCTCGAGGATCGTGCGGCCCGGCAGCCTCGAACCGGACGCGACGCCGGCGGTCAGGACGAGCGTGTCGAGCTCCTCGACGCGTCCGAGCAGGGAGGCGATCTGGTCGGGCAGGGTGATGTCGCACGACGCCGCCTCGGCGCCACCGCCGATCTCCGCCGCCACCTTCTCTGCAGCAGCACCGTTGACGTCGGCGAGGAGCAGTCGACCTCGCGTCGCCAGTCGGCGTGCCGTCGCTGCCCCCATCCCCGACCCGGCGCCGATCACGAGTGTCGTCATGGGCTCATCTCCGTCGTGGATGTCCTGCAGCTGTGAGCCCTGCAACGGTATTCGAGTTCGGCTCGTCGGACTTCGGAACGGTCCTGACGAGACGACAGGCCCGGCGCGCCGAGCGGGAGCCCCGCCTACGTCGGCCGGAGCGAGGTGCGGTCGTGGGCCCAGGCGTGCAGGAGGTGCCGGGCGAAGCGGTCCTCCACGACGAGCATGGCGGCGGCGCCGAAGAGGAGCTCGGAGTCTTCGGTGTCGGAGCTGCTGCCCGGGGCGGCCAGCACGTCGGCGGCGAGCGCGCCGTGGTGGTGGTCGGCCTCCACGTGCACGTCGTAGAAGCGCTGCACCCGGTCGTCGAATCCCAGCCGGATGGCGGCGAGCAGGTAGTTGGTCATCGGACCGACCGAGGTCATCTCGAAGCCGGCGAGATGACCGAGCAGTGCAGACCGCAGCCGCATCTGCATGCCGAACATCGAGATGAGGTTGCCGGTGGCGAGGGTGACCGCAGGTAGCGCGTCGACGTGGACGCCGTAGGTGGCGTCGATCCCGAGCGAGTCGAGCACGTCGGCGAAGAGCTCGGCGTGCGACGCTCCCGGTCGGCCCCGTCCGTACTCGTCCATCTGGATCTCGACGAGGGCGGCCTTTCGGGGCCCGGTGGTGCGGGGGATCGCCCAGCTGTGGGGGTCGGCTTCCTTGAGCTGGTAGGCGGAGCGGTGCACCGCGAACTCGCGGAACTGCTCGGCGGTTCCCGACCGCTCCATGTAGCTCGACAGCGACGGTCCGCGGAAGCGTCGGATCACATCGGCGACGTGGCGTGCATCCCCGACGAGACCTCTCGCACCGACGGTGGTTCGGAGGCTGCTCTCGAAGCGCTGTTCGAGGAGCCGGCGCAGGGCGATCACCTGGTCGTCCCACTCGAAGGCGTCGTCGATGCCACGGAAGCCTCGGTAGGAGAGCTCGTAGATGATGTGGAGACCGAGCTGGAGGTCGTCGTCGACGAGCGGGTCGGGGCTCTGCGCCGCACGATCGGGCCGGGGCACGATCTCGGTCCCCATGGTCAGGCGCCCGATCAGTGCGTGGGAGAACGGACCACGGGGGAGGGGTAGCGCCGGTCGGTCCCCGATCGTGGGCTGCTCGTCCAGCGCGGGACCGGGGGATTGCTCGATGGTGGTCACTGGCCTCACTCCGGCGTCGGGCGACACGTCGTTCCCTACCCGGGGCCGACCGTCGCCGGTCAGCAGTGGTCCTCGGCTTTGACGACCGGCTGAGACGGATGCCACAGAACGAGCCCTTTCACCACGCAGGGTGAGTGGTCGATACTCGCCCGACGGCGGTGTCGCGGGACATCGCCTCGGCGGATCGGACCGCCCTTCGGGGCGGCCGGGGAGACGGCGGCGGAGCCGTCTCCGAGAAGGAGGATGGTGGCGAACAGATCCTGGCGGGGGATCTCGGGGGCCTCGACGCGCGAGGGGACGCGGGCCGGCACCCGGGTGCTGGTCGCAGCCACACTGGTCGTGGTCATGTCCGTCGGTGCGATGGCATGGGTCGGCAGCCTCGGCGATCAGCCCGGCGACGAGGTGACCACAGCCGAGGTCGAGGTCCAGACGAC
>DATDIY010000405.1:0-3383 GCA_036520815.1 Acidimicrobiales bacterium | reverse complement strand
ATCAGGCGGTGACGCCGGCCCGCTCGACCCGGCCGTCGGGGTGGTGGGCGAAGCGGCCCTCGTCGGCGGCGTGCACGGGGCCGTCGACCGGCCACGGCCAGCCGCCGAAGCCGGTGCGCTGGTAGTCGGCGAAGGCCTGGCGCAGCCCGGCGTCGTCGTTCATCACGAACGGCCCCTGCTGGGCGACCGGCTCGCCGATGGGACGGCCCTGGAGGACCAGGCAGTCGGCGCCGCCCACCGAGGTGACCTCCACCGGCTCGTCGCAGCGGAGCACCGAGCCGGTGTCGCGACCGAGGTCGTGCTCGCCGACCCGCACCCCGGAGCCGTCGAAGACGTAGAGGGTGCGGACGGTGTCGGGTCCGGCGGCGGGCGGCAGCGTCCACGACGAACCGGGCTCGAAGGCGAGGTGCCAGATGGCCAGGTCCGCTTCAGGGCGTGCCGCCCACGAGCTCGGCGGCGGGGTCGGAGGCGTGATCCCGTCGACCGTTCCGGCGATCACGGTCAGCACCATGCGGTGGCCGTCGCCGTCGACGATCTCGACCGCCGGGATCTCTTCGGCCCAGAGCATGGCGAACACCGGCTCGTCGAGCTTGTTGGCGGCAGGCAGGTTCAACCAGATCTGGAACAGCTCGAGCGGGTTGGGGTCGTCGCGATCGACGAGGGGGAACATCTCCGAGTGCACGATCCCGGCGCCAGCAGTCAGCCACTGGACGTCACCTCCACCGAAGCGAGCGGTCGCACCGAGCGAGTCGGAGTGGTCGATCAGGCCCCGGCGCACGTAGGTCACCGTCTCGAACCCGCGATGCGGGTGCTGCGGGAAGCCGGGAACCACGTCGCCGTGGTACATCCGCCAGCCGTCGACCCCCTCGAAGTCCATGCCGATCTGGCGGCCCTCGAGCGACGCAGCCGGACCGAGCTGGGCGTTGCCGGCCGGGTAGGCGTCGTCGTGGTGGGCGCAGAACAGGAACGGATCGATGGTCGGCCAGTGGAGCTGGAGGGGGACGGTCTGCAGCACCGGATCGCTCATGGGATCAAGGCTACGGGGGGAACACAACCTGCCGAGTCGTGGTCAGTCCCTCGGCGCCGGGGCGAGGCCGGTGAGCACCTCGCGGGCGTACGCCATGGAGGCGACGGGGTCGGCGTCGGGCGAGCCCACGGCGGGGTCGAAGTTGAGGTCCACGAACACCTCGTCGACGCCGGCGTCGCCGAGCTCGGCGATGTCGCCGCGCACGTCGTCGAGGCTCCCGACGAGCGGCTGTCGTTCTCCGGTCGTCACCTTCACCACCCCTCGACAGATGATGCGGAGGGCGGCCGGATCGCGGTCCGCGTCCTCGGCGGCGCGCCGGATCACCGCGATCGAGGTCCCGATGTCGGCGGGGTCGACGCGGCTGCTGCTGATCCAGCCGTCGGCGAGGCGGCCGGCTCGTCGCAGCGCCGGCTCCGACGTGCCCCCGAGCAGGATCGGCGGGCAGGGACGCTGCACCGGGCGGGGGAGCACGAGCGAGCGTGGCACCGAGTAGAGCGCGCCGCGGTGCTCCACCGGGCTGTCGCCCCACAGCGCCCGCAGCGCGGCCACGAACTCGTCGGCCCGGCGACCCCGCCCGGCGATCTCGGCTCCGACCGCCTCGAACTCCTCCGGCATCCAGCCGGTGCCGAAACCGCAGTCGAGTCGGCCGCCCGACAGCACGTCGAGCGTGCCGAGCTGGTTGGCGGCGACGATCGGCGAGAGGAACGGCAGGTTCAGCACCGCGACGCCGAGGCGCACACGATCGGTGACGGCGGCCAGATAGCCGAGGGTGGCGACAGGGTCGAGGACGCTGCGGTACTGCGGGTCGAGCACGGGTCTGTCGTCGGCGTCGACCGGGCTGAGGAGGCGCTGGAAGGTCCACAGCGAGTGGTAGCCGAGGTCCTCGGCCATTCCGGCGATCTCCCCGCAGTTCTCCGCAGTGGCCCACGATCCCGACACCGGTGCACCGACTCCGAGCAGCATCCTGCGACCCTACGACGATCGCCGGTCGTCGGGAGGCCGCCGTCTACCGTGGCGGGCGATGGCGGAGGACGAGGCGGAACCGGTCGAACCCGACCCGTTCGCGGGGCTGACCCTCGACGAGGAGTTCGTGCGCGGCGCCGCCGTGGAGGAGCAGAGCGCCGAGGCGCGCCTCGAGCGGCTCCGGCGGATCGACGCCGAGCACGCCCGGCTCGAGCGGGAGCGGGCCAACGAGCGGCGGGCGGCGAAGCGGGTGCATCGGAGGGGCCGGCGCACGCAGGTGCTCGTCCTGGTCGTGTTCGTGGGCGCCCTCGTCGGGCTCGGTGCCTGGAACTACCTGAACGACACGCGCGGTCGCGGGGCGGCCACGGTCGCGGCGCCGGGGTTCGGAGGCGACGGGCGCACCCGTGGTGTCGGCGGGCAGGCCCGGCCGCCTGCCGGGGTGGAAGCCCAGGACGCGCCCCTGGGTGAGCCGGCGCCACTGGCCACCCGGTCGGGGTCCTACTCCTTCCTCGCCCGTCAGCCCGACGGGGTCACCCCTGTCGCCTACGACCCCTGTCGACCGGTGCACGTGGTGGTGAACAACCGCACCGCCGTGGTCGGCGGGCAGGGATTGCTGGAACAGGCTCTGGCGTCGGTGTCGAGCGCCACCGGGTTCGAGTTCGTGCTCGACGGCCCGACCGACGAGGCTCCCGATCCCGACCGGGAGGCCTACCAGCCGGAGCGCTACCCGGGGCGCTGGGCGCCGATCCTGGTGGCCTGGTCGGATCCCGGCGAGGTCGACCAACTCGAGGGGGACATCGCCGGTCTCGGCGGGAGCACCTGGCTCGAGACCGAGTCGGGCTCGGTGTACGTGAGCGGCGCGGTCGAGCTCGACGGACCGCAGCTCGCCGAGATCCTCCTGGTGGAGGGTCCCGCCGGTGTGCAGGCGGTCATCGAGCACGAGCTGGCCCACGTCATGGGGCTCGACCACGTCGAGGACCCGGCCCAGCTCATGAACCCGGTCGGCACCCTCGGCGTGACCACCTTCGCGGCGGGGGACCGCACCGGCCTCGATGCCCTGGGACGCGGTCGATGCTTCCCTGACGTCTGACCCTCACGGCGGAGGAATCGGCAGCTCGGCGATGTCGCCCAGATCGTCGAGGACCAGCCACCAGCTGGCCAGCCCGTGAGCGCACCAGCCGCGAGGCGGTACGAGGCACTCGTCGGGCGCCCGGCACACCCCGTCGGACAACCATTCGGCCACTGTCTCGACGTCGGGCGGCGCCCATCCGCTGTTGTGCTCGAACCACTCGTGGGTCGTGCGGAGGGCGTCGGCGGCGTCGCCTACTGGTTGCGGGTCTGCCATCGATCCATCTGGCGTCGGTCCCGCTTGGTCGGTCGGCCCGTCCCGCGG
>DATDIY010000404.1:0-6134 GCA_036520815.1 Acidimicrobiales bacterium | reverse complement strand
GCAGTCCCGAAGGCCCGGCGTCGACGCCGGGCCTTCTCGCGTGCGCACGGGGGCGCTCGCGACCGAGCGTGCTCGCTCAGCGCGCGATCCGCCGCGTGGGTCGTCCTCGGCCGTTCGAGGGTGAGTTCGCCCGCATCCCCGTCGATCAGGTGACCATCGACCACACAATGGATCGATTGGTTATCTGATCAGCTGAGGCGTTCGACGATCATCGCCATGCCCTGACCGCCACCCACGCACATGGATTCCATGCCGATCGTCCGGTCCGTGTCGTCGAGGGCGTTCAGCAGCGTCGTCATGATCCGGGCACCGGTCATGCCGAACGGGTGGCCGACGGCGATGGCGCCACCGTTGACGTTCAGCTGGTCCCAGGAGATCCCCAGGTGTCGCGCCGAGGGGACGACCTGGGCGGCGAAGGCCTCGTTGATCTCGACGAGGTCGATGTCGTCGATGGTCATGCCGGCGCGGGCCATGGCTTGGCGGCATGCCTCGACGGGGCCGAGGCCCATGATCTCGGGGTCGAGGGCGCTCACCCCGGACGAGATGATCCGGGCCAGTGGCGTGAGACCCAGCTCGCTCGCCCGTCGGTCGCTCATCACGATCACGGCGGCGGCGCCGTCGTTGAGCGGGCAGGCGTTGCCGGCAGTGACGGTGCCGTCGGGCCGGAACACCGGCTTCAGCTCGGCCAGTCGCTCGGCCGTGGTGCCGGGCCGGATGCCGTCGTCGTGGTGGACGGTGACGGGGTTGCCGTCGGCATCGACCGTGTCGAGGGGGACGATCTCCCGCTCGAAGAAGCCTCGGTCGCGAGCGGCGGTGGCCCGCTGCTGGGAGCGGGCGGCGAACTCGTCCTGCTCCTGGCGCGAGACGCCCTCGAGCTGGGCCACGTTCTCGGCCGTCTGGCCCATGGCGATGTCGTAGTCGGCGATGTCGCCGTCGAACGGGGTCCACTCCGGCGCCCCACCGGCGGAGCGCTCCCGGCTGCGCTCGCGCGCCGGGCGCATCCGCGGGTTGAGCGTCTCGCCGCCGCCGTCGGCCATGCCCAGGCCGTACTGGCTGACCGTCTCGACGCCGGCGGCGACGAAGACGTCCCCCTCGCCGGCCCGGATGGCGTGGGCGCACATGCGGATGGCCTGGAGCGATGACGAGCAGTAGCGGTTCACGGTCACGCCGGGAACGTGGCCCATGCCGGCCAGGTCGGACACGAAACGGGCCAGGTTCCAGCCCTGGGAGCCGGCGGGCTGGGCGCACCCCAGCACCACGTCCTCGACGGTCGCCGGGTCGAGCGCCGGCACCCGGTCGAGGGCGGCGCGAATGACGGTGGCGGCCATGTCGTCGGGTCGGACCTGCGTGAGCGAACCCTTGGCGGCTCTGCCGATCGGGGTGCGGACGGTCGAGACGATGACAGCGTCGGGCATGGTTGGCTCCTCCCGGGCGGGACCGCACGCCGGCGATTCCCCCGTGCAGTCGATCCGAGGCCTGTCTATCGCAGGGTCCGCCCGCCCGCTCCCGCCGCCGCGGCGACGACGGATCAGCCCTCGTCGTCGGGGTGGTCGTCGCGGGCCCGGTCGGCCATCGACCCGGACCGGAACAGCAGCCACAGGCACACCCCCACCACCACCGCCACGCCGAGGGCGATCGCCGGCCACGGCGTCGAGCTGGCCAGCAGGTGCGACGGCATCGGGCCACGCTACCGAGCAGGGGCTGCGCAGTAGCGTGGCGGCGTCATGGAACGGACCCCCCGCTGACTGACGTGGCGATCCTCGAGGAAGTCTCTCCCGGACCACAGGCGGACCCACAGGCGGAGACCCGCGGCCGGCGTGGCGGAGCGTGGCTGCCCGGCGTGTGGTTCCCGGTGGCGGTGTTCGCGGTCTGGCGCGTCGCCCAGGGCGCAGTGCTGTGGTGGCACGGCGGCCGTCTCATCGAGGCCGCCTACACCTACGACGGCGCCCACTACCTACGGATCCTCCACCACGGCTACTGGCATCCACGGCCGGTCATGCCGTCGCATGCCTTCTTCCCCGGGATCGCCTGGCTGGCCACACCACTTCGATGGATCACGGGCACCGATTCGATCACGGTCCACCTGGTCGCCACGGCCACGGCGTTGGTGGCGTTCGTCGCGGTGTGGGGCGCGACCCGGGAGTGGACCGACGAGCGGACCGCCCGCCTGGCGGTGGTGCTCCTGGCGCTGTTCCCGTCGTCGCTGTTCCTGTGGGCGTTCTACTCCGAAGCGCTCTTCATCGCCCTGGGTGCGGGCGCGGTGTGGGCCGACCGTCGCGGTCGCCACGGGATAGCCGCCGTCTGCCTCGCGGGCATCGCCACGACGCGGTCGGTCGGCATCATCGTTCCCCTCGTGCTGGTCCTCGCCCGGATCATCCGCCAACGCCGTATCGACCGGTGGGCGGTGACCTACACCGCGTCGGCGCTGGCCGGGCTCGGCGCCGTCCTGGTGGCGATGCAGGTGCAGGTCGGCAGCGCCTTCGCCTTCCTCGGGGTGCAGGACGACTGGGGCCGAACGGTCTCCTGGCCTTGGGCGTCGGTGCTGCAGGGCGTCGACAACCTCACCCCCGACCGGCGCACGGTGATGATCCCTGCCCTCGTCGCCCGCAACTTCGATCTGTGGTCGGTGGCGATCGTGGTGGTCGGCATCGCCGTGCTCGTGCTGTCACGGCGGCCCCGCTTCCCGATGGAGGCGTGGATGCTGGGCGTGGCCATGATCGCCCTGCCGTTGGCGTCGAGCGTGCTCGCCAGCTTCAACCGCTTCGCCCTGGCGGACTGGGTCATCTACCCGGCCTACGCCTCGCTGCTCGTCCGGCTCCCCCCGTGGTGGCGCCGGGGGGTGATGCTGGTGCTGACGGTGGTGTGCGTGGCCACCGCCTATGCCCTGCTCGGCCGCTTCGCCGCCGCCCGCTTCATCGGCTGACCGCGCGACGGGGATCAGGCTCCTCAGAGGGCGCGTTGGAGGGTGAGCACGGCGACGCCGGTGAGGAAGGCGGGCGCGCCGACCACCAGCCCGATGCGCAGCACGTCACCCCAGCCGACGTCGAGGTCGGCTCGGCGGGCGGTGCGCAGCCACAGGAGGTTGGCCAGCGAACCGATCGGCGTGAGCACGGCGCCGGCGTTGACGCCGAGCAGGACCGGGAGGACCGCGTCGCGAGTCTCGATCCCTTGGAGGATGGCGAGCAGTGCGGGCAGGTTGTCGACGGCGGCGGTGAGCGCGGCCGCGCCGAGCGAGCCGATCAGCGCCCCCTGCGCACCCCCTCGGTCGAAGAGCTCGCCAAGGGTGTCACCCGGCACCACCACCGCCACCACGGCCGCCAGGGCGGCCACCGCCGCCGCTGTGGCCAGCGGCACCGAGCGCCAGGGCACCGTGCGGCAGACGCCGATGAGGATCACGTCGGCGACGACGACGGCCGCCCAGGCCGGCAGGCCCACCACAGGCCCGAGCACGAACGCCACCAACAGCCCGGCCACCACCAGACCGCCGACCCAGAGCGCTCGACCATCGCCGGCCTCGTCGCCGTCGGTACCCGCCGGGAGCTCGATGACAGGACTGGCTGACCCGGCTGCGA
This sequence comes from Acidimicrobiales bacterium, assembly GCA_036520815.1. Lineage (GTDB taxonomy): Bacteria > Actinomycetota > Acidimicrobiia > Acidimicrobiales > Acidimicrobilacustridaceae > CAMFLJ01. Next base: position 2,562 of record DATDIY010000404.1, on the reverse strand, counting down.
CCGGCGCCCGCACCATGCGATCCGCGGCCCACCGCCGGTGGGTGACGAAGCCGACCGCGAGCATCGCAACGGTGGCGGGCCCGAGGCCGACGAGGAGGTCCCCGGCTCGCAGGTCGAAGCGCTCGGCCGCGATCAGGTTGGTCAGGTTCGACACCGGGAGGACCGACGAGGCCAGGTTGGCCAGCAGCAGGGGCACGACGGCGAGGACCATCGGATCGTCGCCCCGGCGACGGGCGATCCGCAGGTAAAGCGGGGTGAGCAGCACGACGGTCGTGTCGAGGTTCAGCACCGCGGTCGTGGCGGCGGCCAGCAGCCACCACGGCCAGACACCGTCGACGCGATGGGAGACGCGTCGGGCGACGGCGTCGAAGAAGCCGAGATCGCCGAGGAGGTGGGCGAGCGGCACCGCCGCCAGCAGGAAGGCGAGCGCGGGAGCGAGCAGCTCGAGCTGGTCACCCACCGTCGACATGGCCGCCCATCTACCCGCGGAGGCGGAGGGCGGACGTCCTAGGCTCCCGCCGATGCCAGCCGAGCCCGAGCACCGACCAGCGGTCGTCGAAGGAGAGGCTGGTGTCGAGCGGGCGGCCGCCGTGTTGCGGGCCGGGGGGCTGGTGGCCTTCCCGACCGAGACCGTCTACGGGTTGGGAGCGGACGCGTCGGACCCGGCGGCCGTAGCGAGGATCTTCGCCGCCAAGGGTCGCCCGGGCGACCACCCGCTGATCGTCCACCTCGGTGATGCCGACCTGGTCGAGGCCTGGGCCGACGGCGTGCCACCCGAGGCCCACCTCCTGGCCGACGCCTTCTGGCCGGGGCCGCTGACGATGCTGTTGTGGCGGAGTCCGAAGGCTCCCGATGCAGTGACCGGCGGCCGCGACACGGTGGGGCTGCGGGTTCCCGACCATCCACTGGCCCGGCAGCTCCTCGACGCCTTCGGCGACGGTGTGGCCGCGCCGTCGGCCAACCGGTTCGGTCGGGTGAGCCCGACCACGGCGGCGGATGTGGTGTCCGATCTGGGAGACGCGGTCGACCTCGTGCTCGACGGCGGGCCGTGCCGGGTGGGGGTGGAGTCCACGATCGTCGATCTCACCGGCGGCGAACCGGTCCTGCTGCGCCCGGGTGGTGTCGCCATCGAGCGGCTGACGGAGGTCCTGGGTCGCGAGCCGAACCGTCTCGAGGGGCCGGCCCCCGAGAGGGGCGCCCGGGCGCCCGGCATGCTCGCATCTCACTACGCGCCGAAGGCCCGCGTGGTGGTGGCCGACGAAGCCTCCGTCGTCGCGGTAGCCGCGGAGGCGGTGTCCACTGCCGTCGGACGCGTGGGCGTGCTCGCCCCGACGGTCACCGACGGTCTCGGCCCCGAGATCGTGGAGCTCGAGCCGGCCGGCGGCCCCGAGGAGTACGCCCGGCTGCTCTACGCCCGGCTCCGCCAGGCCGACCGGCTCCAGATCGAGATCCTGGTGTGCGTCCCGCCGCCAGCTCGGGGAGTCGGTGTCGCCGTGGCCGACCGCTTGTCGCGCGCCGCGGCGTCCTCGACGTTCCACTAGGTCGTCACGTCATAGACCTTGTAGTGGTACCCGGTGGCGCCGTCGGGCTCGGGGGGAGCGGAGTCCTCGATCTGCAGCTGGCCGGTGCCGTCGGTCGCCCGCACCCGGACCGTGTGGCGACCCTCGACCGCCTCCCATCGCCACACCCACTGGCGCCAGGTGGCGTCGGAGCCGTTGGGCCCGAGGTCGGCTTCCTGCCATGGGCCGTCGTCGACCTGCACCTCGACCTTCGAGATCCCCCGTCTGGGCGCCCACGCCACGCCGGCGACCGGGTAGGTCCCACCGGCCAGCAGATCCCTGGTGGCCTTGGGGACGTCGATTCGTGACTGGGTCTTGATCGGCCCTTCCTTGGCCCATCCCAGCTTGATCCAGTAGGCGTCGTAGTCGTCCCAACCGCGCAGCTCGATGGCGCTGAGCCACTTGGTGGCGGACACGTAGCCGTAGAGCCCCTCGACGATCAGTCGGGCGGGGAAGCCGTGGATGATCGGCAGCGGCTCGCCGTTCATGCCGAGCGCCACCATCGCGGTGCGCCCGTCGAACGCCGTCGCCGTGGGGAAGCCGACCGTGAACTCGTCCATCGAGCGGCCCACGATCTGTTCGCCCCGGGGGCCCACTCCGGCCTGGTCGAGGAGGGTGGCGAGCGGCACGCCCTGCCACACCGCGGTGCCGACCAGGTCGCCTCCCACCTCGTTCGACACGCAGGCGATGGTGACCGGGGTGGCCACTTGGGGCATGGCGAGCAGGTCGTCGTAGCTGAACTCGAGTGGTCGGTCGACCTCGCCGGCGATCTCGAGGCGCCACGCCGGCAGGTCGGCCTGGGGGAGCAGGAGCGCGGTGTCGATCCGGTAGAAGTCGGCGTTCGGCGTGATCGGAGGGGTGATCCCCTCGACGGCGAGGCCGCCGTCGGTCACCGGTGTCGGCCCTGAGAGGGTGGGCGGAGGCAGCTGCACGCCGACGCGGGCCGTCTCGGTGCGTGACGTGCCCCGGAGCGACCGACCTCCGAGGGCGGCGACCGCTCCGG
>DATDIY010000403.1:0-7269 GCA_036520815.1 Acidimicrobiales bacterium | reverse complement strand
CTCCAACACCTCACCGTCCGTCTGTGTGACGCTGACATGTTCGTCGTCGCCGTCAGCGTCGTCGAGGTATCGCACAACTTGGATCACGGCGGAGACCGCCTCGCTCGACACCAGGTCTCGGATGTCGGGGGCGACCGGCCGGATACGTGCGATCAGTTCGGCGAGCATCTCGTCGACGGGCCCGGACTTCGCGTGCGCCTTCCAGCTATGTGCCGCTGGCACTGGAGGTGTTTCCCGCTTTGAGGCCATCACGACGACCTCGTCCGGTTTCATCTCGAGTCGCCGGCTGATCTCGTCAGCGCTAAGAACGCAGCTGGACAGCGAGAAATAGGCGTACTGACGGATCCGCATCACGGCCGACCGTACCCCTAGCGCTGTGTCACGCACCCGGCGGTAGGGGCGACTCCCGATCAGCTCTCAGTGGGCTCGTCACGTAGGAACAGAACGCCTACCGCCGTGAGCCAAAGGCCGAGGCCGAGCAGCAGACCTTGGCGGACGGGCTCGTCCGTGCCATCGATGAGAGTGCCGAGCATGGCACCTGCCAGTAGCAAGCCCGCCAGGCTGAGCGTCAGAAACACCTTCACCGCCACGTCCTCCGCTCTCGTCGGATGGCATCGTCTATCACGGCTCGTCTGTTCACGTGCGTCTGTCGTCTGGACCACCCCGTGTCACGCACGTCCGGCGCCAGGTGGCGGCGTTCGGCGCATGCGGCGTGCGAGCATCGGCCGTGTCGAGGGAGGGGCGACATGGCGAACATGGACGTGAAGGGTGATCTGCACACGTATCTGAGAGACGCTCGCGAGACCTTGGTGTGGAAGATGGATGGGCTCGGCGAGTACGACATCCGGCGGCCGCTGACCCCGACAGGCACGAACCTGCTGGGCCTCGTCAAGCACAGCGGGTCCTCCCACGTTCGATATCTCGGCGGGGTGTTCGGCCGCGCCGACGACGCGTCCCTGTCGTGGTTGTCCGGGGGCGCTGAACCGAACGCTGAGATGTGGGCGGCACCCGACGAAGGACGGGAAGAGATCGTCGACGCGTGCCGCCGTGCCTGGGATCTCGCAGACGCGACGATCACTGAGCTCCCGTTGGACGCAATGGGCCGGGTGCCCTGGTGGGGCTCCGACCCGGTCACGCTGCACCGTGTGCTCGTACATCTCACGGCGGAGACCCAGCGACATGCTGGTCACGCTGACATCGTCCGAGAGCTGATCGACGGCTCCGCCGGCCTACTCGAGGACCTTGACAACCTCCAGATGGCCGACCCAGCCGGGTGGAGCGACCATCACGATCGAGTGGAATCAGCGGCGCGACTCGCCGAGGAAATTTGAGCCGAGCTGTCACTCAGAGCCGGCGATTGGGGATGGCACCGGCCTGCTGTCGTACCCCGCTGCCTACGTTCGGTTGTGCCTCGGATATCTGCGTTCTTCGGGATCGTCATCGCGACGTAGTTCGACGATCACCCGCCGCCGCACTTTCACGCGAGGTACGGCAAGCATCACGCGCAGATCGTGATCGCGACCGGCGGGATCCTGAACGGCTCGATTCCTCGGCGAGCCCTGAAGCTCGTGCAGGAGTGGACCGACCTGCATCGGCTTGAACTGCTCGCCGACTGGGAGCGCGCCGAGCGCGAAGAGCCGCTGGTTAGCATTGAGCCACTGCCATGACTGCGCCCTACGAGATCACTGCCGCCGAGCACCTCGGAGGCCATCGCCTTCGGCTCAGCTTCGCCGACGGGTTCGTCGGCGACGTTGACCTCGCGGACCGTTTCGAGGGCCCGACCGGTCCGATGTTCGAGCCACTCCGAGACGTCACGTACTTCGCTCTGGTCGAGGTCGATGCAGAGCTCGGCACGGTGGTGTGGCCGAACGGCGCCGATATCGCTCCCGAGGTTCTGCACCAGCGGGCGCTCAGCCTCGCCTGACCGACGGTCAATCGAGACGGCCCCGTCTAGCGGAGAGCTGCTCGTTCAGGCGGAGACGACGCGGCGCATGGCGGCGGCGACGTCGTCGCGGTCGGGCAGCCACGCCCGCTCGAGCGGAGGGGAGTAGGGCGCCGGCGTCGGTGCCGCGCCGATGCGTTCGATGGGGGCGTCGAGCGACCAGAAGCCTTCCTTGGCGACGGTCGCTGCGATCTCGGCGCCGATGCCGAACGGCACCACTGCCTCGTGGGCGATCAGCAGGCGGCTCGTCTTCTGCACCGACTCGAGCACGGGGACGAGGTCGAGCGGGGCCACCGTGCGCAGGTCGATCACCTCGACCGACACGCCCTCGGTGGCCAGCTGTTCAGCGGCGGCCACGCACTCGTGGACCATCCGTGAGACCGACACGACGGTGAGGTCGGTGCCGGGGCGGACCACGACCGACTTCCCGATGGGCACGAGGTGGTCGGCCGGCGGCTGGGGGCCCTTCATCCCGTAGAGGAGGCGGTTCTCGATGAACACCACCGGGTTCGGGTCCTGGATGGCGGCGCGCAACAGTCCGTAGGTGTCTGCCGGAGTCGACGGCATCACGACCGTGAGACCGGGAATGTGGGCGAGGAGGGCCTCGAGGCTCTGGGAGTGCTGGCTCCCCGACGACCGCCCGGCACCGAACTGGGTGCGCACGGTCAGGCCCATGAGGGCGCCGCCGCCGGTCATGAACGGCAGCTTGGCGGCCTGGTTGAGGAGCTGGTCGAAGCACACGCCGAGGAAGTCGAAGTACATGATCTCGACGACGGGGCGCATGCCGGCCATGGCCGCGCCCACCCCGAGTCCGACGACCGCGGTCTCCGAGATCGGTGTGTCACGGACACGGTCGCCGAACTGCTCGCGGAACCCGCGGGTGAGCCCGAAGACGTTGCCGCCCTCGCCCACGTCGACCCCGGCCATGAAGACCCGGTCGTCAGACGACAGCTCGGCCTCGAGGGCGTCGTGGACGGCATCCATGGTGCGGAACACAGGGGCATCGTCGGGCAGGGGCACCGGCTCGGGTATCGCCGGCCGCGGGCGCACCACGAAGTCGGTCAGCGTCGTCGGCGAGGGTTCGGGGAGCCGACGGGCCGTCTCGACGGCGGCATCGAGCTGCGCCGCGACAGCCGCCTGCACGGACGCGATCTCCGCGCCGCTGACGCCACCGGCGAGGAGCCGGGCCTCGTGGACGACGAGCGGGTCGCGGCCCTGCCACTCGGTCAGCTCGTCGGTGGAGCGATAGCGCTGGGGGTCGCCCTCGTAGTGGCCGTGCCACCGGTAGGTCGTGGCTTCGACGAGCACGGGACCGCCGCCCGAGCGCACCGACGCGACGACGCCGGCCATCACCTCCGCGATGGCCACCACGTCGTTGCCGTCGACGCCCACGTAGCCGATGCCGTACCCGGCGGCGCGCTGTTCGAGGGTCGCGGCGTGCTGGCTCGACGCGGCGGAGAACTCGGCGTAGCCGTTGTTCTCACAGAACAGAACGAGCGGTAGCTGCCACACGGCGGCGAGGTTCACGGCCTCGTGGAACGCGCCCTGGGCGGGCGCCCCGTCGCCGAAGAACGCCACCACCAAGGAGCCGTCGGCTCGGAGCTGGGAGGCGGTCGCGGCGCCCGCGGCGATGGGGACGCCGGCAGCCACGATGCCGTTGGCGCCGAAGATGCCGAGGGTCGGATCGGCGATGTGCATGGAACCGCCGCGGCCTCGGTTGGTGCCCGCGTCGCGGCCCATGAGCTCGGCGAACATCCCGAGCGGGTCGAGGCCCTTGGCCAGGCAGGGACCGTGGCCCCGGTGGGTCGACGTGATGACGTCGTCGGGGCCGAGATGCCAGCAGGCCCCGACCGCGGCCGCCTCCTGGCCGATGGAGAGGTGGACGAATCCGGGTACCTCGCTGTCGCGGTAGAGCGCCGCCACCCGTTGCTCGAACCCGCGGATGGTCAGCATCCGCCGGTGCATCTCGAGCAGGTCGCGGTCAGTGGGCTGCGCTGTCGTCGATCGTCCCCCGGTCACGAACGAGTATCGTACCGGTCGGTACAACAAGGGACCGAGCGATGACCCAGCCGATCACCATCCCCGAGGCGTTCCCCGACCCCGGGGCGGTGCGCGACAAGCGCGTCGTCATCACCGGCGCCGGCCGAGGTCTCGGCGCGGTGCTCGCCCACGCCTTCTCCCAGGCCGGCGCGCGTGTGGCCCTGGTCGCCCGCACCGAGATGGACCTCAAGGCGCTGGCCGATGAGCTGCCCGGACCGACGCTCGCCCTCGACGGCGACGTGACCGACGAGGACTTCAACGAGTCCGTCGTCGCCGCCGCCGTCGACGCATGGGGCGGACTCGACGTGTGGATCAGCAACGCCGGCATCTCGCCCGTCGTCGCCGGACCCCGAGAGACCGACGTGGCGACCTGGCGTCGGGTGCTCGACGTGAACCTGACCGGCGCGTTCCTCGGCGCTCGCGCCGCGGCGGGGGCGATGGGGGACGGGGGCCGCATCATCTTCACCGGGTCGGTCCTCGGCGACCGGCCCCGCGCCGGGCTGTCGGCCTACGGCGCCTCGAAGGCCGGACTGGTCGCGCTGGCCAAGAACCTGGCGCTCGACCTCGCCGCCGCCGGCATCACGGTGAACGTGGTGGCGCCGGGCTGGTTCGACTCGCCACTGACCGAGGGCTGGCAGCGCAACACCGACCTGTCGGCCGACATCCTCGGGCACACCGCGCTCGGCCGCTGGGGAGCACCGAGCGAGCTGGTGGGCGCCTACCTCTTCCTCGCCTCGGACGCCGCCGGGTTCATCACCGGGACCGTCCTCACCGTCGACGGGGGTTACCTGCTGCCATGACCGACACCTCCCCGCACCGTCGGGTGGTCGCCATCACCGGCGCCGGCGGAGCCCTCGGCGCCGCCGTGTCGGCTCGCCTCGCGGCCGAGCCCGACACCGATCTGGTGCTCAGCGACCTGAGCGACGGCTCGCTCGAGGCGACCCTCGCCGCGGTGTCCGACGGAGGTGCTCCGATCGAGACGGTGCTTGCCGACGTGAGCGATCCCGAGCAGGTGCAGGCGGTCGTCGACCGCGCCGTCGAGCGGTTCGGTCGCCTCGACGTGCTCATCAGCAACGCCGGTGTGCTCTCGCCGAACGGGCGGATCCACAACCTGGCGACCGAGGACTGGGAGCGGGCCTTCCGCGTGAACGTCCTCGGCGCGGTCAACGGGATCAAGGCGGCGGTGTCGGTCATGCGGCCCCAGGGGTCGGGCTCGATCGTGCTCACCGCGTCGATCTCGGGGATGACGGCTTGGTCGCACGCCGCTCCCTACTGCGCCACCAAGGCGGCGGTCATCCAGCTCGCCAAGGTGGCGGCGGTCGAGTACGCCCGCGACGGCATCCGGGTCAACTGCGTGTGCCCCGGCACGTTCCGCTCCGCCATCCACGACGGGCTCCCCGACGAAGCCCTCGACGTCATCGCCGGGCGCCACCCGCTCGGTCTCGGTACCGCCGCTGACCTGGCTGGCGCGTACTCCTACTTAGCCGGCGAAGGTTCGCGCTGGACGACCGGGTCCGCGCTGGTGGTCGACGGCGGTTACTCGGCTCCCTGACCCGGAGCTTCGATGCCGTGCATGAACAGGTCGGCAAAGGGCTTGGCCACGTCGCGCGCGGTGAGGGTGTGGTCGGGCTTGAGCCACAGGTACGTGTAGTTGTGCATGCCGAGCCACGCCCGGGCGGTCAGCCACGGGTCGACGGCGCGGAACTCGCCGGTCTCCACCCCGGCGCGCAGGACCTCCTCGACCCGGAGCTCGTACTGGCGGCGCCGCACACGGAACTGGCTGGCCCGCTCGCCGGTGAGGGCGGGGTACTCGTGCAGGAAGACCCAGACGTGGTCGGGGTAGTGGTGGATGACGTCGAGCAGTTCCCCGCCGAGCCCGGTGAGTTGCTCCGTGGGGGTGCCACCGGCGACGGCGACCCGGTCGGCACCCTGCAGCACCTCGTCCATCACCCGGTCGTGGATCGCCGCCAGCAGCGCCTCCTTCGAACCGATGTAGTGGTAAAGGGCGCCCTTGCCGAGGTTGTTGGCCTCGCACAGCTCGACGATGCCGGTGGCGTGGTAGCCGTTGGCGGCGAACAGGCGCGCCGACGTGTCGACGATGGCCTCCCGGCGAGCCTCCCAGTTGGCGTTGCGGCGGGTCTTCTCGTTGGCGTCCACCGGGGGCATGAGGCGACGCTAGCGGTCGCTCGCACGAGCGGCGAGCAAGAATTAGACTGACTGGTCGGTACAGCGAGGAGGGAGGGGGAAACTCCGCTCGTGACGCACGAACGCACCATGGAGCCGGACCTGAACTGGTTCGCGGTGCTCGCCCACCACGCGCTGCGCCACCCGGACAAGGCCATGACGGTCTTCGAGGGTGTGACCACCACCTACGGCGAGATGGCCGCCCGGGCGGCGGCGCTCGCCGACGGCCTCCATCAGCGCGGGGTGGGCCGAGGCGACGTGGTGGGCCTGCTCTCCTACAACTGCCCGGAGTTCCTCGAGGTGGTCTTCGCTGCCAACCACCTCGGTGCGATCGCCATGCCGATCAACTGGCGGCTCGCCGCCCCCGAGGTGCGCTACATCCTCGAGCACTCCGAGGCGCGTGCGCTCGTGTGCGACGAGGCCCTCACCTCTCTCGCCGACGACGCCACCAAGGGCATGGACGAACTGATCCGGGCGTGCACCGCGGCCTCCGCCCCCGCCGGTTGGACAGCGCTCGCCGACCTGCGAGGAGACCCCGACGCCCTGGCCCCGACGCCTGTCGCGGCCGACGACGTCCACCGTCTGATGTACACGTCGGGCACCACCGGCCACCCCAAGGGGGTGATGCTCACCCACGCCAACCTGGCGTGGAAGAACCTCGCTCACCTCGTCGAGTTCGGGTTCACGTCGACCGATCTGGGGCTGGCGTGCGGCCCGCTCTACCACGTCGGTGCGCTCGATCTCACCAGCACCACGCTGATCGCGGCGGGCGCCACGCTGGTGATCCACCCGGCCTTCGATCCCGCCGCCGTCGTCGACGAGATCGAGCGGTCGCGGATCACCACCGTGTGGCTGGCGCCGGCGATGGTGAACGCCATCATGGCGCTGCCCGACATCGAGCAACGCGACCTCTCGTCGGTGAGGGTGATCATCAACGGCGGCGAGAAGATGCCGATCCCGTTGATCCAGCGGATCCAGCGGACCTTCCCCTCGGCCTGGTTCGCCGACGCCTACGGCCTGACCGAGACCGTCTCCGGCGACACGTTCCTCGACCGCGACAGCATCATCACCAAGCTCGGCAGCGTCGGGCGCCCCTGCCTGCA
>DATDIY010000402.1:0-9176 GCA_036520815.1 Acidimicrobiales bacterium | reverse complement strand
TGGGGTCCTCGGCGCTGCCGGTCACATCGGCGAAGGACTCGGCGACGACGTCGAGGGTCTCCGCGGCGCGGGCCTCGTCGCCCAACTCCACGAGGGCGGCGGTGTCCGCTCCCATGAGCGAGGCGGGAGCCCGGGCATGGTCGCGGCGGGGGCGGGCGAACTGGATGCTGATCGCCCCGATGCCAGCGATCACCACGCAGGCCACGAACGGGATCGCCGGTCCGACCACGTAGAGGAAGCCGGCCATGATCGGTCCGCCGATGAGGGCCATCTGCCAGGTGGCGGAGCTGAAGGCGATGAGCCGGGGGAGTCCGCCAACCGGCGCGATGTCAGGCGGCATGGACCTCGAGGCGGGGGTCACGAAGGCCCGGGCGCAGCCGAAGGCGACGACCAGGGTGAAGATCGGCCACGTGGCGGTCCCACCGCTCGCCACGTACCAGGCGAGACCGCCGGACGCCGCCATCTCGCCGAGGAGTCCGAGCGACACGATGCGGCGACGGTCGAAGCGGTCGGCGACCGGGCCGGTCACGGTGACGAGCAGCATGGCGGGCAGGAACTCGGCGAGCCCGAGCAGGCCGAGGTCGAGGTCGCGGCCGGTGAGGTCGTAAAGGTGCTTGCCCAGCGCCGTCACCTGGGTCATGGCCACCGTGGCGCCAGCCAACGAGGCGATGAGGTAGGCGAGGACCGCCCGGTCACCCAGGAGGTCTCGTGCGGCGGGGACGGGTGTCTCGATCCGGAGACGCTAGTGCCGTGACCACGGAGGCTCGTGGCCGACGAGAGGGCGCAGGCACCTGCGGTGACGCACTTCGGGCCCTACGGAACCATCCCGTGCCTCGACATGATGTCGGCCATCTCCTGCAGGGCGGATTGCGGGATCCAGTAGCCCTCGGTCGAGGTGATCTCCTCGATGTGGCTCTCGATGTCGTCGGCGGTGGCGACCGGACCGTCGAGGCCGGAGAGCCAGCCCGGCGTCAGGCCGGTGAACGCCCGCGCATAGCGGCCGACTCCGGCCGAGAACGTCTGGTGGGTGATCTCGCAGTTCCGGCTGGCGAGGTAGACGACCATCGCCACCGCGTGCTCGGGCTTGCTGGCCTCGATGATCCGGCGGTGCTCGTCGGGGATGTCGTCCGAGCTCTCGTAGTCGCCGGACATCCGCGTGCGTCCGATGGGCAGCACGTCGTTCACCAGGATCCCGTACGCCTCGCCCTCCGCGGCGAGCGCGTTCTTCAGCCCGATCACCCCGCCCTTCGCTGCCGCGTAGTGGGCGCTGACCGACTCGCCGAAGGCGCCGATGCTCGACGCCGCGAGGACGATTCGGCCGTAGCCCTGTGCCTTCATGGCTCGAAAGGCAGGCTGGCACACGTTGAACGCTCCTTCGAGGTGCACCTGCAGCATCCGCTGGAACTGCTCGAACGGCATCTCGTCGAACGGGGAGGTGTTGTAGATCCCGGCATTGCTCACCAGGGCGTCCACCCGCCCGAACGTGTTCAATGCGGTCTGCACGATGGCGACTCCGCCCGAGCTGCTGTCGACCGACTCATGGGACGCCACCGCGGTGCCACCCTCGCGCTCGATCTCCTCGACGACGTCGTCGGCGACGTTCGGGTCGGCACCCTCGCCGTCGACGGACCCGCCGAGGTCGTTGACGACGACGTGTGCTCCGCGCCGGGCCAGCTCCAGCGCGTACAGCCGGCCGAGCCCCCGCCCGGCCCCGGTGACGATGACCACCTGATCGTTGAAGTCGATCACGACCTACCCCCTCATGGCTCAGTTGCTCGGAACGTGGCGATGGTGCCGTGCCGGTGGGCGTCGGGCCACGCCGAGCGATGAGGGCGAGGAGGGTCCCCCGCGCGGACGCCGGCTCTGACGCCAGGGACCTCGTTCCCGGCCATCGCGCCGCCCACTCCTGGTCCTCTCAGTCGAGCACCTTGTACTCGTAGCCGCCGTCGACCGGACGGCGCTCGGCCCGCCCTGCCAGGCGGAGGTGGTCGAGGTGGGCGAGCGTCTCGCTGTCGGCCATGGGACCACGGCTGCGGGGCGCGAACAGGAACTCCGACCATCGGGGCACGAGCGCCCACCCGGCCTCGTCGGCGGCGTCGACCAGCTGCTGGAGGCGCTGGATGTGGTGGTCCTTGATGGCCTCGCAGCGGGCGGCGAGGTCGTCGAAGGGGTGGCCGTGGGCGGGGAGCACCCTCGTGACGCCGGTGAGGGCGGCGACCTTGTCGAGGTTCTCGAGGTAGCTGGCGAGCGGGTCGCCGCCCAGCACCCCGCCGATGTGGGGCGTGATGGTGGGCAGGACGTGGTCACCGGTGAGGATCACGCCGTCCTCCGGGGACCACATGCACAGGTGGTCGTGGGTGTGGCCGGGGGTCCACAGGGCGATCCAGTCGCGCCCGCCGAACCGGACCACCTCGAGGTCGTCGACGGTGAGCGTGGGACGGGGCGCCTTCATCCAGACGACCTCGTCGAGGCGCCCCTCCTGCACCGCTTCCCGGATGCGGTCGCGGAAGACCTTGAAGCCGGGGAAGCGCTGGGCGAGCTGCACCTCGTCCATCGACGCCAGCACGTCGAGGATGGTGGTCGCCTCCGAGGCGTCGGCCGGGTCGAGCGGGTCGAGCGGGTCGAGCGAGTCGAGCGGCGTCTCGTCGAGATCGAACAGGTCGCTGAACTTGCGGAAGGCCGTTGAGGTCAGCACCTCGGGATGGATCTCGTCGATCAGCCTGTAGGCGCCACCGAAGTGGTCGGGGTGGGAGTGGGTGATGAACACCGTGTGCACCCGCGCCAGCGGGATGCCGGCGTCGGCCAGGCGCGCCTTGAGCGCCTCCCACGACTCGTCGGTCGGGAGCCCGGGATCGACGAGGGTGACGCCGCGCGAGTCCTCGATGGCGTAGCAGTTGACGTGGCCCAGGCCGGTGAAGTCGCTCGGCAGCTGGAGACGCAGGATCCCCTGGCCGACCTCGGTCACCTCGGTGGAGGCCGACTCCTGCTCCTGCTTGGGGACCCGGCCCGCCGGCGCCGAGTGCTCGTGGGTCCCCATCACGAGCTGACTCTAACGTCAGGAGTGATCACGAAGCGCCGGTGGCCGACTCGGGCGTGTCGGCCACCAGGCAGAACGCGCCGCGGTAGTAGGCCAGCTCGGTGAGGCTCTCTCGGATGTCGTCGAGGGCGCGGTGTCCTTCGGCCTTGCGCGGCGCGGCGTCGAGCAGCGCCGGGTTCCACCGCTTGATCAACTCCTTCACCGTCGACACGTCGACCGAGCGGTAGTGGAGGAACTCCTCGATCTCGGGGAGGTGGGCAGCGAGGAAGCGCCGATCGGTGCCGATCGAGTTGCCGCAGAGCGGCACCGAGCGAGGCGAGTCGATGTGCTCCTTCAGGAACGCGAGGGTGGCCGCCCCGGCATCGGCCAGCGAGATCGTCGACGCCCCGATCTCGGGCAGCAGCCCGCTGCGGGTGTGCATGGCGACGACCACGTCGTCCATCGCGGCGAGCGCCTCGGGGGGTTGGTGCACCACCAGGTCCGGACCCTCGGCGACGAGGTTCAGGTCGTCGTCGGTGATCAGGGTGGCGATCTCCACGATGACGTGACGGCGCGGATCGAGCCCCGTCATCTCCAGGTCCATCCAGGCGAGCACCCTCGGATCCTAGTGAGGTGGTCGTCTCCTACGATTGCCGCCGTGCTGGACCTGCCCGTGGTGCGCCTCGACCCCGATCTGCCGTTGCCCGCCTATGCCCGTGCCGGCGACGCCGGGCTCGATCTGCTCGCTCGGGAGGATGTCGTGCTGGCCCCGGGCGGGGGCAGGGCGCTGGTACCGACCGGCCTCGCCGTGGCCATCCCCATGGGGTACGCGGGATTCATCCAGCCCCGCAGTGGGCTGGCCCTTAAGCATGGCGTGACCTGCCTCAACACCCCCGGCCTGATCGACAGCGGCTACCGGGGTGAGCTGAAGGTGCTTCTGGTGAACACTGACCCGCACGAGGCGTTCGAGGTGAACCGGGGTGAGCGGATCGCCCAGCTCGTGGTGCAGGCGGTCGAGCACGTGGTGTTCGAGGAGGTCGACGACTTCGACCACCTGGGGGAGTCGCACCGCGGCGACGGCGGGTTCGGCCACACCGGCCGCTGATCGTCAGGTGCCGGTGGACCGGTCGGCCGAGCGTGTGGCCCGGCGGCGCAGCACGACCCGTCCCTTCTGCGGCTCGACGACGTCGACGGTGACACCGGCCGGGATGAGCTCGTGGAACCGGGCCAGGGCATCGGGTCCGGCGGCCACTTCGGTCGGGGGCGTCTCGGTCCGCAGCTCCACGGTCAGGTCGTCGGTCGCCGCGTCGTGGTCGAGGGCGAGCACGAGCGTGACGTGCGTCGTGTCGTCCTCGGCCCCGAGCACGGCGAGCACGAGGATGAGCGCTTCGTCGATCGCCAGGCGGACGTCCTCCACCACCTGAGGCGGCGCGCCGAGGCGCACGGCGTAGGCAGCGACCGCCACCCGCACGACCCGGGCGTAGCGCGAGTCGGCGGGGACCCGCAGCCTCACCACACCGGCCGACGCGTCGGGGGGTGCCGTGTCCGGGGTCACGAGGTCAGCTTCGCGCGCGGTCGGTCAGGGCTCTCGTCCCACTGAGTCGGCGTCCTTGTCGGTCCGTTCGCCGAGGTACGAGGGGTGGCGGAGGACACCGTCGGCGGTCCATTCGGCGTGGGCCACCTCGACCACCATCTCGGGCCGGACCCAGTGGGCGTCCCGCACGACCTCACGAGGCGGGGGAGGGTCGAACGGGCACGCTCCGATCTCGGTGGCGTCGAGGCGGGTGCGCAGCTGGCGGAGCAGCGCGTCGCGGAAACCGGTGCCGACCCGCCCGGCGAAGCGCAGTGGTCCCGGGGGCTCGCCGTCGGCCGCGGGCGGGTCGTGGTAGCCGACCAGCAGAGCGCCGAAGGTGGGTGCCCTCGCCCCGGTGCCCGGGAGCCAGCCGCCGACCACGAGCTCCTGGTGGAGGCGCACCTTGACCTTCACCCATGCCGGCGATCGGCGTCCCGGCTCGTAGCGGCTGTCGCGGCGCTTGGCGATGACCCCTTCGAGGCCCTGGGCCCGGACCGCCTCGAGCAGAGCGTCGCCGTCGTCCTGGGAGGATGCGATGAGCCAGCCGTCGTCGGGTTCGATGATGGCGTCGAGCACCGAGCGGCGCTGGTCGTAGGTGAGGTCGACCAGAGAGCTCCCGTCGAGCTCGAGGAGATCGAACACGACGTAGGTGACGGCCACCTCCTGTGTCCCCCGGCTCACCGCAGCCGGCGTGGACGACTGCATGCGGCGCTGCAGGCGGCCGAAATCGGGACGCCCGGTGGTGGGATCGACGGCGACCACCTCTCCGTCCAGCACCACCCGGCGGTGCCCGGCGAGCGCAGGGCCGAGGCGCTGCAGCTCGGGGAACCGGCGCAGGGCGTCGGTGCCGTTGCCGGACCACGCCGACACCACGCCATCGTCGATCTCGGTGATGACCCGCATGCCGTCCCACTTGACCTCGTAGGCCCACCGGTCGCCGTCGGTGGGGAGCTGCTCCGCGCTCACTGCCTTCATGGGGCGCAGCGGTGCCGCCACCTCAGTCGTCCTCGAGGGCGATGTCGCGGTTCCAGCCGGCGATCCGCCACCCGATCTCCAGGACGGCGGCGCCGATCCCCGCGATCACGAGGGAGGTGACCATCACTGGTGCGGAGGGGACGACCAGGTCGAAGTAGTCGCGAACCCACGGGATCGCCAGCGCGCCGAGGAAGGCCAGGCCCATGGCGGTGATCAGCGCGACCCGCCAGACGTTGAGCGGCCGGGCGAGGATCACGAGGACCCACAGTGCGACGATGAAGAGCACGACCACGGCGACCGTGCGAGCCTCCTCGCGCGTCACGTCGACGTTCGCCCGCGCGATGAGGTAGGCGGTGAGCGTCGTGGTGGCGGCGACGAGACCGGTCGGGATGGCGAACCGAAGCACCCGGTTGAGGAACCCCGGAATGGCGCGGCGGGCGTTGGGGGCCAGGGCCAGGAAGAACCCGGGGATGCCGATGGTCAGTGCCGAGATGATCGTGAAGTGGCGGGGGATGAACGGGAACGGGAGCCGCGCGACCCCGGTGGCCAGCGCGAGTGCCATGGCGTAGAAGGTCTTGGTGAGGAACAGGTTGGCGACCCGCTCGACGTTGGCGATCACCCGGCGGCCCTCGGCCACGACCGACGGGAACACGGCGAAGTCGTTGGCGAGGAGCACGAAGCGAGCGACCGCCCGGGCGGCCGGGGAGCCCGAGCCCATGGCCACGCCGATGTCGGCGTCCTTCAGGGCGAGGGTGTCGTTGACGCCGTCGCCGGTCATCGCCACGGTGTGGCCTCTCGACTGCAGGGCGTGGACCATGGCCCGCTTCTGCTGGGGCGTCACCCGACCGAACACGGCGTGTGACTCGAGCACGTCGGCCAGCTGCTCGGGGTCGTCCGGGAGGTTGCGGGCGTCCACCGGGTCGTCGGCGCCGGGCACGCCCACCCGGCGGGCGACGGCGCCGACGGTGATCGGGCTGTCGCCGGAGATCACCTTCACGGTCACGTTCTGCTCGCCGAAGTAGGCGATGGTGGCCGGCGCCGCCTCCCGCACCCGCTCGTCGAGCACGACGAGCGCAGCCGGTTCGAGGCCGTCGGGAAGGGTCTCGCCCTGGAGCTCACGGTCGGACCGGGCGAGCAGCAGGACCCGGCGTCCCTCGGCCGACTCGCGCTCCACGCCCGTGCGGGCGGCCTCGAGCGCGGAGCCCGCGGACCGGTCGAGCAGGATGTCGGGCGCCCCGAGATACCACGAGCCGCGCCCGTCGAAGCGGGCCGCGCTCCACTTCCGGGCCGAGGAGAACGGCACCGATCCGGTGAGGCTCCAGCCGGCAGGGGCGGGCAGCTCGGTGGCGATGGCGGCCAGGCTGGGGTTGGGGTGGTCGTCGGAGGCACCGATGGCCCCGAGCACCTCGGACAGCTCGCCGTCGGTGCGGTCGCCGACCGGCTCGACGACGCCCAGGGTGAGCGACCCTTCGGTGAGGGTGCCGGTCTTGTCGAGGCACACGACGTCGACGCGGGCGAGGCCCTCGATGGCGGCCAGCTCCTGGGTCAGGACCTGCTTCCGGGCGAGACGGGTGGCGCCGACAGCGAAGGCGATGCTGGTGAGCAGGACGAGGCCCTCGGGGACCATGGCCACCAGCCCGGCGACCGACGCCTGCATGGCGTCGACGACGCCATCGTGGGTGCCGAGCTGGGCGGTCACCAGGAGGATCGCCGTGGGAATCATGAGCCAGCTCACGAGCTTGACGATCCGGTCGATGCCCGAGCGCAGCTCGCTCTTCACCAGCGAGAACCGGCGGGCTTCGCTCGCCAGCCTGAAGGCGTAGGCGTCGGCCCCGACCCCCGTGGCGCGGATGGTGCCGCTGCCCGCGACCACGAAGCTGCCCGACATCACCGTGTCGCCCGCTGCCTTGTCGACCGGCTCCGCCTCACCGGTGAGGAGGGACTCGTCGATCTCCAGCCCCGACGCGTCGAGCACCGCGCCGTCGACGGCGATCTGGTCGCCGAGGGACAGGACCACCACGTCGTCGG
This sequence comes from Acidimicrobiales bacterium, assembly GCA_036520815.1. Lineage (GTDB taxonomy): Bacteria > Actinomycetota > Acidimicrobiia > Acidimicrobiales > Acidimicrobilacustridaceae > CAMFLJ01. Next base: position 1,584 of record DATDIY010000402.1, on the reverse strand, counting down.
CCACGAGCTCCTTGGATGCGACCTCGACCACCTCGCCGTCGCGGCGGACCTTGGAGCGGGGCGCGTTGAGCACGGCGAGGCGGTCGAGTGACCGCTTGGCTCGCATCTCCTGGACGATCCCGATCAGCGCGTTCAGGACGAGGACGATCCCGAACAGCGCGTCGCGGTACTCCTGGATGGCGAACACGACCAGGAGCAGGACGCCGAGCAGCAGGTTGAACGGCGTGAGGACGTTGGCCCGGATGATCTGGCCGAGCGTGCGGCTGGTGGCGTCGGGGACGTCGTTCGTCCGTCCGTCGGCCCGGCGCTGCTCGACTTCGGCGGTGGTCAGACCCTCGTCGAGCGGCGGCATCTGATCGTTCTACTCGGCGGGCACGACCACGACCGGACAGCGCCCGTGCATCGTGCACTGCTGGCTGACCGAACCGAGCAGCAGGCCGGTGAACCCACCTCGGCCGCGCGACCCGACGACGAGCAGGTCGGCGTCCTTGGCCACCTCGATCAGGGCGGCGGCCGCCGCGCCCTCGGCGACGGTGGCGGTCACGGGGACGGCGTCGGTCGAGGCCACCCCTTCCTCCTGGAGGGTCGCCTGCAACGAGGCCTCGGAGTCGCCGCTCAGGTCCTCCGGCGGAGGAACCGCGCCGAAGGCGGGCAGGCTGGTCATCACCGGGAACTGCCAGACCAGCACCACCTCGAGCGGACAGCTGCGCAGCACTGCCTCGGCATGAGCCCAGCGCAGAGCGGAACGGGACCCCACGGACCCGTCGACCCCGACCACGATCTTGCCCATGTCCGACCTCCTGGTCGTTCGGCGTTGCGGTGGCTCAGGCCCTCGGACGCACCGGTACCACCACGACGGGGCGGTCGGCGTGGCGGACCACCTCTTCGGTGACGCTCCCCACGAGCAGGTGGTGCAGCCCACCGTGACCGTGGGAGCCGATCACCACGTGCGAGGCGCCGACGTGGTCGGCGGCCTCCTGGATGCGTTGGGCGGTCGGCCCCATGACCACGAGCGGCACGACCTCGACGCCGTCGCCGCCCAGCGCTTCGGCCATCGAGCGCAGTCGCTGGTGCTCGTCGGTGAGCTGACCGGCGCGCGCCTGGCGGGTGAACGGGCTGATGTCGTCCTTGTCGTAGCCGGCCAGATCGGGCTCCCCGGCGGCGACGTGGACGAGGTGCAGCACTCCGCCGGACGCCCGGGCCAGGGCCAGCCCCTCGGCGAGGATGTCATCGGTTCGGTCGGAGAAGTCGATCGCCGCGAGGACGTCGCCGACGATGTGAGCCTCGGTCATGGCCAGAGCGTACGTCGGGGCTCGCTCCGTCCTCTTCCCCTCGGCCTCGAGGAGGTGCACGCTGTGAGCAGACGGCGGTGGGCCGCGGCGGCGTGCGAAGGGACCGACATGCGAGGGTCGGACAGTCGGATCGGGATCGAGGCGATGGACCGCCAGGAGTGCTTCAAACGGCTTCGGGTCAACAAGCTCGGACGGGTCGCGGTCGTGATCGAGGGCCACCCGGTGCTCTCGCCGATCAACTACGCCGTGACCGACGAGCTGATCGTCTTCCGCATCGCCAAGGGCAGCAAGC
>DATDIY010000401.1:0-3037 GCA_036520815.1 Acidimicrobiales bacterium | reverse complement strand
CGGCTGCACCGATAGCCGCCCGGTGATCAATGGGGTTCGGCGTTGCTCTCGTCCAAGCCCTGGTTCAGGGTGTTCCAGGCCAGGGTGGCGCACTTGATGCGCACCGGGAACTTCACCACGCCACGCAGCGCCTCGAGGTCGCCCAGCTTCACGTCGGGGACGTCGTCGATCTCGCCGGTGGCGGAGTCGCCGTTGGAGTCGGCGCCCTCGAGGGTGCTCTCGTGGATCGACATCATGGCCTTGAAGGCCTTGGTCAGGTCGTGGACCTCGCCGAGGGTCTTGCCCTTCACCGCCGCCGACATCATCGAGGCGGACGACTGGCTGATCGAGCAGCCCTGACCGCCGATGCGGATGTCGTCGACCTTGCCGTCGGCGTCGACGTCGAGGTAGACGACGATCTCGTCCCCGCAGAGCGGGTTGAACCCCTCGGCCTTGTGGGCCGGGGGAACGTCGAGCTCGCCACGGTTCCGCGGGTTGCGGTAGTGGTCGAGGATGATCTCGCGGTAGAGGTCTTCGAGGCCGGGCATCGGGCGTCTCTCGTGAGGGGAATCGTCGGGGTTCAGGCTAACGGCACTCAGAGGGCGAAGAACTCACCCGTGGCTTCGAGTGCGTCGCCGAGGGCGTCGATGTCGGACTCGTCGTTGTAGACGTAGACCGAGGCCCGGGCGGTGGCGCCGACGCCGAGGATCTTCATCAGCGGCTTGGCGCAGTGGTGTCCGGCCCGCACGCACACGGCGTGCTCGTCGAGCACCTGGGAGATGTCGTGGGGGTGGAGGTCCTGGAAGGCGAAGCTGAGGACCCCGCCACGCTCGTCGGCGTTCTGGGGGCCGTGGATGCGCAGGTCGTCCCCGAAGCGCTTGCCGAGCGAGCGCATGGCGTACTCGGTGAGGCTGCGCTCGTGGGCCCGCACCCTGTCCATGCCGAGCGACTGCAGGTAGTCGATGGCGGCACCCAGGCCGATGGCCTCGGCGATGGGCGGCGTGCCGGCCTCGAACTTCCACGGGAGGTCGTTGGTGGTGAAGCCGTCGACGCTGACGTCACGGATCATCTCGCCGCCGCCGAGGAACGGGGGCATGGCCTCGAGCAGCTCCTCGCGCCCGTAGAGCACGCCGATGCCGGTCGGGCCGCAGAGCTTGTGGGCCGAGAAGGCGAGGAAGTCGGCGCCCAGGGCCTGCACGTCGGTGGTGGAGTGCGGCACCGACTGGCAGCCGTCGATCACGCTGATGGCACCGTGGGCCCGAGCGGCGTCGGTGAGGGTGCGCACGGGGGTGAACGTGCCGAGCACGTTGGACATGGCGGTGGCGCCGAGCGCCTTGGCCCCGTCGAGCAGCTCGTCGAGGTCGGTGAGGTCGAGCCGACCCTCGGAATCGAGAGGGATCCAGCGGATCTCGATGCCCCGCTCGCGCTGCAGCATCTGCCAGGGCACGACGTTGGCGTGGTGCTCCATGTGGGTCAGCACGACCACGTCACCCTCGGCCAGGTTCGCCCTGCCCCACGACTGCACGACGAGGTTGAGCGACTCCGTGGCGTTCTTGGTGAAGAGGATCTCGGCGTCGGAGGTGGCGTTGATGAACCGACGCACCTTCGCCCGGCTGGCCTCCAGCGCGTTGGTGGCCTCCTCGGCGATGAAGTAGACGCCACGGTGCACGTTGGCGTTGATCGTCGTGTAGTAGCGGTCCATGGCCTCGAGGACCACCGAGGGCTTCTGTGAGGTGGCCGCCGAGTCGAGGTACACGATGGGCTTGCCGTGGACCGTCCGGCTGAGCAGCGGGAAGTCGGCCTTGACGACGGCGACGTCGAGCGGGTCGGTGCTGGTCAACGCCATGCGTCGTACCCTTCTGCCTCGAGCTGTTCGGAGAGCTCCGGGCCGCCGGACTTCACGATCCGCCCCTCGACGAGGACGTGCACGAAGCCGGGCTTCAACTCGTCGAGCAGGCGCTGGTAGTGGGTGATGGCGAGGATGCCGAGGTCGGGTCGGGCGGCCTGGACCTCGCGCACGCCCTTGGCGACGACGCGGAGCGCATCGATGTCGAGGCCCGAATCGGTCTCGTCGAGGATGGCCACCTCGGGTTCGAGGATCGCCATCTGCAGGATCTCGTTGCGCTTCTTCTCGCCGCCGGAGAAGCCCTCGTTGAGGTAGCGGTCGGCGAAGGACGGATCCATGTCGAGGCGACCCATCCACTCCATGATCGCCAGCCGCAGCTCGAGCATCGAGAGGTCGATGCCCTTGCGGGCGCTGAGGGCCTGGCGCAGGAAGTTGAGCACCGAGACGCCCTGGATCTCCTGGGGGTACTGGAACGCCAGGAACATGCCGGCCTTGGCCCGCACGTCGGTGGGCCAGTCGGTGACGTCGTCGCCCTTGAAGAGGATGCGGCCCTTGGTGACCTGGTACTCGGGGCTGCCGAGCAGGGTCGAGGCGAGGGTGGACTTGCCCGACCCGTTGGGGCCCATAAGGGCGTGGACCTCGCCGGCGCCGATCACCAGGTCGACGCCACGGAGGATCTCGACCGGGTTCTCGTCGGCCGTCGAGACGTGGAGGTCCTCGATGGCGTAGAGGGGAGTTGCCATGCCGCCAGTCTAGAAGGCGGCGGGGATTCGCACTATCTGGATAGGAGAAATGCCAAAAATGGAACGAGATTCCACAGATACACCGTCGTGACGCCAGACATGGAGCCTCCGTTCGGGCGATGCCACCTCGCCACGGACGGGTCGTACTGTCCGCAGGACCAGGGGTGGCGGGGACGGAGGTGTGGCGTGGGAGCACCGACAGGGGCGACTCGGTCGGCGGGTCGTGGGGCATGGGTCGTGGTGGCCGCGATCGTCGGCGTCGCGTCTGTGGTGACGGGCTGCGCCAGCGATTCGGTCGATGCGACCGGCGGCCCTGCTTTCGACGACTGCGCGAACTCCACCGAGGGACCTGCGTCGATCGTCGGGTTCGACCCGCAGACGGGGGAGGAGAGTTGGCACCGCCTCGCGGGAGATCGGGTCGTCGGGTTCGCGATCGACGATGTCCTTGTCGCCCAGGGCTTCGGGAGTG
>DATDIY010000400.1:0-9002 GCA_036520815.1 Acidimicrobiales bacterium | reverse complement strand
CACTTCGCCTTCCTCTACGAGGACGCCCAGGCCCAGGCGGCCGAGATGATGACGGAGGCGTACCACCCGAGCTTCGGTGGCACCTACTGGCGCTACGCCCCGGTGCTGCGGTTCTCGAAGACCCCGGGGGTCGCCGGAGCGTTCTGCGAGTTCGGGGAGCACACTCGATCCGTGCTCGCCGAGCTCGGCTACTCCGAGGACGAGATGGAGAAGCTCAAGGACACCGGCGTGGTCGCCTGGTCCGAGGGCGAGTAGCCCGCAACGGCGACCCTCTGAGCCACCTCGGAGGGTCGACGCCGCGACAGTTCTCCTCGCTGAGAGAACTCGGGCAGACCGAGCCCGACGCTCGCGCCCAGCCGATCTGTTCTACGCTCAACGAGGACTTTGACGCGCGCCGGGGGGCAGGCGTCGGGCCTCACGGGCGGTTCTCGACGACCGAGACTCCGCAGTGGTCGGCAACTCAGGGGGACGATGAGGATGGTTGACCGGAAGATTGGACGCGCGCTGATCGCGCTCGTCGCGATGATCGGATTGCTGGCCACGGCCTGCAGCAGCGACGACGAACCCGCCGAGTCGACGTCGTCGACGTCGGGCTCGGAGGCCTCCGCCGAGGTCAACCGCGACGGCACCCTCAAATGGGGATACGACCTCGTCCAGAACGGGCAGTTCTCCTGGGAGCCGGGCGCGACCCCTGCCATCAACAGCCTCGAGTCCGCCTACTACCTGGTGTACGGGCGGCTCATGCGCAAGACGGCCGACGGCACCATCGTGCCCGACCTGGCGGAGGCGGTCACCGTGGTCGACGCCAACACGATCGAGATCAAGGTCCGGCCCGATCAGACCTGGCACGACGGTGCACCCTTCGATGCTCAGTCGGTGAAGGCGGGCCTCGACCACAACCTCGCCAAGGAGGAGTCGTCGTCAGGGTTCGGCGCGCCGTTCTTTGCGGTCAACTCGGTCGACGTCGTCGACGCCCTGACCGTACGGCTCGGCTTCGACGACGGAACCGCACCCGGCTGGTACGGCTCCTACGCCGCCGGCGCGCAGACGACCATCACCAGGCCCGGCACCTACGGCGGTAATCCCATCGGAGCCGGGCCGATGAAGGTCACCGCCTACACGCCTGAGCAGACGATGGTGATGGAGCGCTTCGACGACTTCTGGAACGCCGAGGAGGTCGGCTTCGCCGGGATCGAGACCGTGCCCGCCAACGCCGCGTCACCCCAGTCAGCCATGGCCGCCCTGCAGTCGGGCCAGGCCGACGTCGTGACGGTCGACACGACCCAGCTGTCGAGCATGACCGGACCGCTCGAGGCCATCACCGTGTCGGACCCGTCGCGGCTCATGCGCCTGTCGTTCTGCCGCCGGGACGAACCGCTCTCGGACCCCCGCGTGCGCCTGGCCATCAACAAGGCCATCGACCGTGACGCCATCAACGACGCTGTGTTCGAGGGCACGGCCGAGCCAGCGGTGCAGATGTGGCCCGAAGGGCACCAGTTCTTCAACACCGACGTGGCCGACGTCCTGGCCTACGACCCCGAAGGGGCCCGCCAGGTCCTGGCCGATGCCGGCCTCTCGAACGTGACCTTCGACCTCATCCTGCTCAACAGCCTGAGCATCCCCGAGGTCGCCACGGTCATCGAGCAGCAGCTCGCCGACGTCGGGATCACCGCCAACCTCACCATCACCCCGGACCTGGTGGGCCAGTTCCTGGTGCCCCAGGCGCCGGGCGCCACCATCTTCCCGTCGACCCCGAACCCCGGCCTGGCCAAGCTGAGGACCTTCTCGGGCACCGCGCAGAGCAACCTCTGCTCCTATGAGAACGAAGAGGTCAACGCGCTCGCCGCGCAGCTGGGCACGCTGAGCCCCGACAGCGCGGAGGCCAAGGACCTGTGGTGGCAGCTGGCTGATATCTACACCGAGGAGGCCCTCGATGCCCCTCTCGTGTTCGCCTCCATCGTCGGTGGCTACGACACCGATCGTCTCGTGCTCGGGGAGACCTATCCCGACGGCCTGTGGGTCCTCCCGGACATCTACACCTCGCACATGACCGGCTGAGGCCTCACCCCGCTGACTCGGGGTCCCGGGGGACGCGGCGCTACCAGGTGAGCGGGAGGGCCTTGGCGCCGCGGAGCATCGAGGTCGGCTCCCACTCGATCTCCTCGGGCGCGATGGTGAGCTCGAGGGTCGGGAATCGCTGGATCATCGTGGTCATCGCCAAGCGGATCTCGAGGCGGGCGAGGTGTGAGCCCATGCAGTGGTGGGCGCCGTGGGCGAAGGTGAGGTGGGGCTGGGGGTCGACCCGATGGAAGTCGATCTCCCACCCGTTCGGGAACACCGACTCGTCGCGGTTCGCGACGGTGTGCTCCGGGTAGACCGGCTCGCCGGCCTTGATCAGCTGGCCGGACGGGAGCTCGAGGTCCTCGCTCGCCCACCGGGGGAAGAACACCCCGTACTTGTGCGACGGGATCCACCGCCAGAGCTCCTCCAACGCCGCGGGGATCAGGCTCTGGTCGTCGAGCACCTCCTGCCAGCGGTCGGGGTGCGACATCAGGGCGAACACCATCGAACCGACCTCGTAGTGGGTCGTGTCGACGCCGCCGAGCCAGAGGCCGAGCGCCAGGCTCTCGAGCTCGCTCTCGGTGAGCCGGTCGCCGCCGTCGCGGGCCTCGACGAGGACCTGGAGCAGGTCGTCGGTCGGGCTCTCGCGCCGAGAGGCGATCAGCCCGGTGATGAAGTCGTGGATGCGGACGTGGGCCGCCCCCCGCACCTCGTCAGGGATGCCGGGGCCGACGAGGTCGTCGACGAGGCGGGCGAACTCCTCGGCCTCGTCCTTCGGCACGCCGAGGATGTCCGACATGACCCGGGCCGGGAGCTTGGGCGCGAAGAGCGACATGAAGTCGGCGCCCTTGCCCGCCGCCTCGACGTCGTCCCACAGGTCGTCGACGTGACCCTGGACCTGGGCCTCGAGCTTGGCGATCCGGCTCGGGGAGAACGCACCCGACGCCAGGCGCCGGATTCGCGTCTGCTCCGGCGGATCCATGTTCAACAGGAGGTCCGGGTTCTTGATCAGGGCACCGTCGAACATGCCCGGCATGTCGTGCTCGAGACCGAGGCTGCGCATGAAGCGGCGGTCGCCGTAGACCATCTTGCAGTCCTCGTAGCGCGTCGCCAGCCAGACCGGCTCGCCGAACGGGAACGTGACCTTGATCGGCCCCTTCTGCTGCAGCTCGCGGTAGATCGGCTCCACCTCGAGGCCGGTCGCACCGTGGAACGGGTAGGCGAGCAACTCATCCGTCGACGTGGCCACGCCGCACTCCTTCGTCGTGTCGTGCGGCGGGCGTCGTGCCCGCCGCGGTTGTCGATGTCGGTCAGTCGCCGGCGATGCCGCGGACGTAGGCGTCCATCGTGCCGGCACAGGTGATCTTGTCGCCGTCGGCGGTGCTGGAGTAGCGCTCGATCTTCGGGTCGACCGCGATGCCAGCGAGACCGCAGGGGCAATGGAGCAGCGCGTGGATGTGGTCACCGGAGATGATGCCGCCCCATCGACCGTCGACGCTCGTGTCGAAGAAGGCGGCACGACCGTCGAGCACGCCGTCGGGCGAGACAGGGACGAGGTTGTCTCCCCCCTCGTCGAGCACGACCAGCACCAGGCCCTCGCGGGTGTGGTAGCGGCCCTCGCTGCACTTCGGCAGGGCGAGGTTGATCTCCTGCATGGAGTAGTGCTGCACGAACCGCTCGTCGCTGATGTTGAGCATGGCCTTGATCTGGGCCTCGGCGTCGTCGGGAAGCACGGCGCCCTTCGTGCCGCCGGCCATGAACATGGCGTTGTCGCCGGTGAGCGTGTCGTCGGTGGCGCCGCGCTCGCGCAGGGCCTCCACGAACCGCCAGGCCAGGGCCATCATCGTGCCGAACAGCATCCTCTCGTCCTTGCGGGCGATCACCTGGTCGGCGTAGTAGCCGAGCAGCTCGGCGGACTCCGCGGAACGGCGCGCCTGCTCCGCTTCGAGGCCGGCGATCTCGTCGGGGGTGGCGGTGCCCTCGGCGAGGGCGCGGCGCAGGCGCACCATGCGGGTCATGTACGCCTGGTGGCCCTCCGACCTCGGCTGGCTCGGGAACTTGGCGATCTGATCGAGCTTGGCGAACTTCTCCATCTCCGGCCCCATGTGGGCGCTCATGATGTTGCCGACGTCGGGAGCGAGACCGACCACGTTGTACGACGCGTCCTGGGCCACCCCGGCGTCGTTGAGCTCGGCGACGTGGTTGCGCACGGTCTCGTCGAGGTCGACGATCGACTTGGGCAGGAACGACGACTTGCCTGTGGTGCCGCTGGACGCAGAGACGTAGTGGCCGGCGGCGGCGAGCTTGCCCATCCAGTCGTCGACGTCGGTCGCGCCCTCGACGTCGACATCGACGCGGTGGGCCGACACCGAGTCGAGCCAGCGGTTCATCTGCGGCCACCGGCCGTTGTCGATGAGCTGCACGGGGTAGCTCTTGTAGACCGTGTGGGGGAACAGCAGCGGGATCAGGTCCTCGAGGCAACCGACCTCGGTGACGCCCTCGGCCTCGGCCCGTTGGGCCAACACCGGCACCTGGTCACGCCGCTCCTTGAACCGGCGATCGACCGCCTCGATCGCCGGATGGCCAGTACCCGTTCCCATGTCCCCTCCAGTTCGTCGTCCGCCGAACGGACGACTGCGGTGATGTGAGTGTCGTGTGGCCTCAGGCGCTCAGAGCGCGCCGAGGGTGTCGGTCTTGAGCGTGAGGAACTCGTGCGGGTAGCCGAGGTCGACGGCGGAGGCCTCTCCGAGTCGGGTGAGAACATCGGCGGGCAGCTCCAGATCGACCGCGCCGAGGCTGTCGGTGAGCTGCTCGGGCTTGCTGGATCCGACCACGGGGATCACGCCTCGGTGGATCGACCAGGCCAACGCCACCTGCGACGGGGTGGCGCCGAGCTCACCGGCGACCTCGGCAACGGTCTTGGCGATCTCGTTGTCCCGCGCCGATGCCCAGGCGATCTCCTTGCCGGCCAGGACGCCCATGGCCAACGGCGCCCAGCCGGTGACGGCCAGGTCGTTGGCCGCGGCCATCGGGAGCATCTCTCGATCGGCGGTGCGGGCCACGAGCGAGTACTGCACCTGTAGGGCACAGAACGGCGTGCGGCCCTGGAGCTCGGCCCGGGCGATGGCGCTGGAGATGACCCAGGCGGGCGTGTTGCTCACGCCGATCGCCATCACCTTGCCGGAGGCGACCACGTCGTCGAGCGCCCTGAGCGTCTCGTCGAGCGGGGTGCGTTGATCCCAGGCGTGGACCCACAGCAGATCGATGTAGTCGGTGCCGAGGCGCCGGAGGCTGGACTCGACGCTGCGTCGGAGGTTCTTGCGATGGCTGCCCGACGAGTTCGGGTCGCCGGGCTGGCTCTCGAGGGTGAACTTGGTGGCCAGCACCAGCGAGTCGCGCTCGTCGGCGGCAATCATCGAGCCGAGCGCCTCTTCGCTGTTGCCGTAGATGTTGGCGGTGTCCACGAAGTACCCGCCGGCCTCCCGGTAGGCCTCGTAGATCTTGCGACTGGCGGACGTGTCGGCGTTGGGCCGCCATCCCATGTCGTTGTCGAACATCATCGTGCCCAGGCAGAGCTCGCTCACCCGGATCCCCGATCGACCCAACAGCCGGTCACGCATCGACAAACCCCCACGTCGTCATCTCGAACTCCGTCATCTCGAACTCCGGACCGAGGGTCCGGTCACGCGTCGTCGTCGACGACCCAGTTCACCATCCGGTGCAACGGGAACATCCCGTCCTGCGGACCCCCCGCGCTACCGCTGTGGGCGCTGCCGAGGCGCACGACGCGCTGGACGCCGGCGCCGGCCAGCTGGTTGCGGATCTCCGCCTTGCGCTCCGACGGGTAGACACCGACGGTCTGGGTGGCCACCGTGGCGAACCTGGCGGCATCGACCATGTTCTCGACCGGCACCACGTTCACGGTCTTGTTGGTCGGGTGGAAGTCCATCGGCTCCGGGGAGCGAACGACGAGACCGCGACCGTCGAAGTCGCCCCAGACCCGGTACTCGGGTTCCAGCCAGCGCAGACCCTCGACCGCCTCGCGGATGTCGCCGGGCGTCTTGGGCCCGATCGCCGAGGCCAGGTCCCGTTCGACACCGAGCCGGTCGCACAGCTCGGCGCAGAACTTGTCGACCTCGTCGATCCCGCCCTCCACGAAGATCTGCCGGGGCGCCACGCAGGCGTCCTGGTTGTAGATCGTGGCGTCGAGGGCGGCGAGCTCGGCCACCTCGGCGATCTTGTCGTCGGAGGTGAGGCCCTCGCGCCCGACGACGGCCATCGACACCTTGGGGTCGAACGAGATCAGCTGGAACCCGGGCCCGACGTACTTCGCCGCGTTGGCGATCGCCGGGCCTCCGCCCCACGCCACCAGCTTGTCGAAGTACTGGGAGCGGTACAGCACGCCCTCGATGGCGGCGTCACCGCCGCGCCAGTACACCGCGGAGATCGACTTGACCACCGGGTGGTCGGGATCGATGTCGGCCAGCGTGCGCAGCACGGCCACCGTGGTGAACGGGTCGGACGACGGCATCTTGCAGACGTTCACGGCCTTGGTGAGGGCGCCGTCGACGATCGTCATGAGCGCACCGCTCGGCGAGTTGCCCGCCATCATGTGCACCAGCCGCGGCGGGAACGCCCGCACCCGGCTCTTCGTCCCGTAGGGATCGGTGTGCTCGACCCATCCGTCGAGCACGTCGACGTTGCCGAAGGTGCGTTCGAGGCGCAGCTCGAGCAGCTCTCGGGAGATGAACGACGGTCGGGAGAAGATGTTCTCGACGATCCGGCGAGGCATCTGGGAGACCTGCACGGTCATCTCCATCGATTCCTGCAGGTACTCGTTCTTGTCGAGCGTCAACCGGTCGGCCGCCTCGACGAGGAAGTCGATGATCTCGCTGATCGGCGTGTCGAACGCGGCGCCCGGTTCGCTGCGGGGCGGGAACAGGTCGTTGAGCACGAGCTTCGGGGTGACGAACGGGACGCCGAAGTCACGAGAGAGGTACTCGGTGTCCTCCCCCCACACCACCTTGCCGCGCACGAAGTGCGGCACCTTGATCTTGGTCGCGACCGTCGTCATCACTCCCCCTCAGCACGGGTTCGGCAGGCATCGGACCGGCGGAGAACGACCGCGGCTCGGGTGCTTCCTGCCACTGCGCCACCATAGCCCAACAAAGTGGTAGTCGCTACCACTTGGTTGACGCAACCACTCACCGGCCGTCGCAGGAACCGGCCAGGGTCGGATCAGATGGCGGTGGCAGTGCCGTGGCTCGCCGACCACTCGGCACACAGGCCGACCATCAGCTTGAAGCCTCGGTCGAAGTGGTCGGACAGCTCGTCCTGGGCGCCGCCGCGACGCCAGATCTCCACCGCCCGCCAGAACACCGACATCGCGGTGGACGCGGCGAAGATGCACCGGTCGTCCGGCGTGTCGAGCCCGTGGCGCTGGGCGAGCGACTCGCTGATGGCGGCTCGCCACTGGAAGCCGATCTCGAACGACACCCCGCGCAGCTCGGGTGAGGCGGCGATGACCGACGCCTGGCGCAGGGTTCGCTCCGGATCGATCGAGGAGATCCACTCCTGTTGGATCGCCACCCGGAGCACCTCGAGGTCGTCCTCATCAGCCGGACGCTCGATGATCGCTTTCTGCAGTGCCGGCAGCCGCTCGCCCTGGTCGCCCTTGATGACCTCGCTCTTGGAGCGGAAGTACCGGAAGAAGGTGGTCGGGGAGACCTCGACCCGAGCGGCGATCTGCTCGACGGTCGTCGCCTCGAAACCCTGGTCGACGAACAGCTCCAACGCCGCGTCCTGGATGGCGTGCCTGGTGCGGAGCTTCTTGCGGGACCGCAGGCCCGAACCGTTCGCCGGCTCCTGTTGGTACCGGAGCTGCGCTGGAGTGACCACGTCGGGGAGCGTACCCGTAGGAACCCGCCCACCTCCCTGCAGGTGCCGGGACCCGGGCCGCAGCCTCTGTCTCAGCCAGGCCGAGAACCGTCCCGATGGGTGATCTCCGACATCAGCGAGAACTCCTCCACGATCACCTGGGCGAAGTCTCCCGGCGGGGGGGCACTGAGCCACCTCTGCAGGGCGAACCGATAGGTCGTCATGCTCAGGGCGGCGAGCAGGCGGCAGCGCTCATCGGGTTCGGCCAGCCGGTGGCGGTCGGCGATGGCCCGTCCGACCATCTCGAGGTCCCCGCGCACCCGGTCCTGCTCCCGACCTCGGAGGACCGCAGAGGAGTCGACCGCCCGCCTCGCCAACACCAGTGCGTCGCGACCCCTGGCCGTGTGGGCGGACAACGCCGCGAAGGTCGCGCACACGGCATCGACGTCGGGCACGGACGAGGGCAGTCCCAGGAAGATGGTCGAGAACTGCGTGAAGAACCGGTGCTCGCCGAAGTAGAGCACCTCCTCCTTCGACCGGAAGTAGCGGAAGAAGGTCCTCCGGGAGACGCCGGCCTTCTCGGCGATCTCCTCTGCGGTGACGGCGTCGAAGCCCTCGGTGGCGAAGAGCTCCAGCCCCGCGAGCCGGAGCGCTGCGCGCGTCTCCCTCATCCGCTGCGCCCGACGTGACCCCTGCGGGGATCCGACGGGCGGATCGGTGTGCTCTGGCATCGCTGTCGGCGTCGGATCGTCCATGGCCACGTTCAGCCCACAGGGTGTCGGCCGGCAGACAGTACCGGGCCGGGTGCCCGTCGCTGCCTCTAGGCGGCGACGCTGATGGTCTTGGGGTCGTCGTAGGGGATGTTGAACACGTCGGCGCAGTTCTTCCACATGATCCGCTCGATCTCGGATTCGGTGGACCCGGCGCGCTCGAGGATCTCGCGGCCGAGCTCGTAGTCGACGGGCCACGCGCTCGACGAGTGCGGGAAGTCGGGGCCCCACATGATCTTGTCGACGCCGATGTTGTAGCGGTTGATGGCGCCGAGCTCGTCCTCGATGTAGACG
>DATDIY010000399.1:0-2233 GCA_036520815.1 Acidimicrobiales bacterium | reverse complement strand
CGACGACGTGGCCGGGGCCGCCGAGTGGGGGGGGGAGGCAGGGGTCGCCGCTCTCGGTGAGCTGGGACTGGCGGGGGGCGAGGTGCACCGGGGCGGGCTGGTGCGCACCCCGCTGGCGCCGGTCGTGTGCTTCGCGGGGATCGGGCCGGGCGAGGTGCTCCTTGGTGGCCGCAAGGTCGTGGGGATCTCCCAACGCCGCACCCGTAACGGCGCCCGTTTCCAGTGCTCGGTGCCGCTGCGGTGGGACGCCGCGCTGCACGCCGCCCTGCTCGCTCCCGGGATCGCCCGGGTGTGCCCCGGCGCTGACCCGGTCCGAGCCGTGAGCGAGCTCCCGGTCCTGCCCCTCGTCGACGTCGACGCCGACGTGACAGTCGACGTGCTCCTCGCCCACCTCCCCTGACCTCGGCCTCACTCCCGTTTCCCGTTCTGGTGGAGGTCTGCGCAGCTCTCAGGCGAGCAGTCCTCCACCAGAACGAGGCGGGATCGGGTCAGGAGGGGGAGGCGTCGCGGAGCGCCTCCTTCCAGGTGCGGAAGCGCTGGTGGGTCGTGCCGTCGGGTCCGACGCCCTCGCCGGAGCCGTCGGGGAACAGGCGGAAGGTCCACGCTTCGGAGAGGTCGTCAGCGGCGACCGCTCCGTACCGGGCGTCGGCCTTGACCGCCGGCCCGGCCCGCCACAGCAGGTAGCGGCCGATCCGCCGGACGTAGCCGGCCTCGGCCCCGAAGTCTTCGCCCAGCCGGCGGATGGGCTCGGGCGCCTCGGGCCACCGGGCCACGGGGATCCGCGATTCCCTCTGGGGAAGCGGGGGCAGCTCGTGGGTGTGGACGTCGTGGTCGACGTCGGGGCGCTCCTCGGCGGGGGTGGGCATGGCGACCTGTGTACATCGAACTGGTCGGCGTTCTGCACGCCAGGGGGCGCAGAACGCCAACCAGTTCGAGGGTGGAGGAGGCAGCTCGCGCGGTGAGCGTCGCGCTCAGCTCCGCGCGTGGTGGTGGGCCCTGAGCGATCAGTCGGGGGAGGGTGGTTGCTCGGTGGGGGACAGTGGCATAAGGTGGGGCGCTGTGGGGCTCAGAGGGAGCCAGGTGGAGGCGTAACGGTGTTCGTGGGCACGTTCGAGCATTCGCTCGACGAGAAGGGCCGGGTGGTCCTGCCTTCGACGTTCCGCGTCCAGCTGGTGGACAAGGGGTTCCTCTCGCAGTGGGACCGCTGCCTCGGCCTGTGGACCGAGGACGGGTTCGCCGACGTCGCCAGCCGACTCACCGAGAAGATCCGCGAAGGACTGGCGCCGCAGGAGGCGATGCGGGCCTTCGCCTCGAACGCCCATGAGGTGCGACCCGACAGCCAGGGGCGCATCACCATCCCGCAGCGCCTGCGCGACTTCGCCCAGCTCGATCGCGACGCCGTCGTGATCGGCGCCATCGACCGCATCGAGATCTGGGACTCGAGTCGGTGGAACGACCAGTCCGGGATCGCGGACGACAGCTTGATCCAGGCGGTGACCGCCCTCGGGCTCTAGCGCCGCCATGTCCACCCCATCCACCCACCTCTCGAGGAAGGACCGACCCACCCGCCGCTCGATCCCCCCGGTCGACGGCCCGTTCATCAGCTGCCTCTCGGATCACACGATGGAAGGCCCCTACTCCGCCCGCTTCCCATCGAGCCCAGACGGGGAGACATCCCGTCGGGCGACCGTGATCCGAGGGGCTGCTGATGAACGGACCGAGCATCTCGACCGGAGCTGTCGTCCACGACGCAGCGCTACGGATCGGCGGGTCGGTACCTGTGCCATGAGCCCGGACCCCGATCCCGACTTCGCCCACCGCCCGGTGATGGTCGACGAGATCGTGGAGGTCTTCGCCCCGGTGCCGGCGGGATGGTTGGTCGACGCCACCCTCGGCGGCGCCGGACATGCCTCGGCCCTGCTGGCCGCCCACTCGCACCTGCGGGTGCTCGGCATCGATCGCGATCCCGACGCCCTCACCGCCGCCCGGGTCCGACTGGCGGCCCACGGCGACCGCGTGCGTACCGTCCACGCCCGCTTCGACGGTCTCGCCGAGGCCGTGGCCACTGAAGTGCCCGACGGTGAGCTCGTCGTCGGCGCCCTGTTCGACCTCGGCGTGAGCTCGCCGCAGCTCGACCGCGGCGAGCGGGGCTTCAGCTACCGACTCGACGGGCCGCTCGACATGCGGATGGACCCGACGTCGGGCCGATCCGCCGCCGACGTCGTCAACGGCT
>DATDIY010000398.1:0-2274 GCA_036520815.1 Acidimicrobiales bacterium | reverse complement strand
CGCCGGCTGGTGGATCGCCGTCGGACACTCGGTCGCCCCGACATCGCCCTCAGGGTGCGGGCGTGGCCCCTGGAGCTCGTGAACGGCGAGCCCCTCGATGCCGACTTCGTAGCCGAGGAGATCGAGGAGCTGCGATCCGACGTCGCCCCTGACCTGTTCCAGGGGTTCCGCTCCTCGGTCTTCCCCTCGACGTCGCTCCCGGCGTTGGCCCTCACCGCCGCGGCCTACCGGATCGACCCGGGCATCGGCGAGGCCGTCGCCCTCGAGCTCCGGCACCTGCTCTTCGAGGACGGCGTCGACATCGCCGACCCCGACGTGCTGCGCCGGATCGCCGGCGAGCACGCCATCGAGGTGACCGACGACGACAGAGCGTCGGTCGAAGCCGACCATGCCGAGGGTGTCCGGCGCGGCGTGATCGGCTCGCCGCACTTCTTCACCGCCGAAGGCGACTTCTTCTGTCCCGCCCTCGACGTAAGCCGTGACGACACCGGCCAGCTCCACGTGGCCTTCGACCCCGCCGGTTTCGAGGCTTTCGAGGCCTCCGCTTTCACTTGAGCATCACGGGCCACCAGCAGCCGGCTCTAGACACCCCAGTTCTCGGCGACGACCCGAAGCGCCTGCTCGACCGCCGCGGGGTCACCGGCGATGTCGTTGCCCGTGAATCCCGACTCAACCGTGACGCTGTAGCCGCTGGCACAGATCCAACCTCGGAGGTTGTTCACGTACGCCTCGTCGCCGAGCCCGGAGAGGGCCGTCATCTCCATCTCGGGCGGTTCCTCCACCATCACTGCCCCACCGGGAAGCGGTCTCCCCGCCTCGGTGGTGGTGTCCGTCGTTGCGTCGTCCGGGTTGCACTCACTACTCACCGTTCCGCCCCCTGGGATCGGGGCACCGAGCTGGTGGCGTTGCATGGAGATGCCGAACCTCCCTGGTCCGTCCGCGGGGACGTCGAAGCGGCAGTACCAGCCGTAGTCGTCGGTCCCTGCGACACGCTCCGGGTACTCCACGGTGACGGTCTCGGCGGAGGCCTCGGGCGGTGCGAACACCTCTGGGCCGGCGTGCCATGTGGCGACGAGAGCGCGGTACAGCTCCACAGCGTCCTCGACGGGCAGCAGCGAACAGACGTCGGACGGAGGGGTGGAGTCCGCATCGTCACCGCTGATCGTCGACGAGGTGACGCTCTCCGGTTCGGCCTCCTCCGTCGGAGGTGACGAGCCGCACGCTCCCATCGATACGACGATGAGCAGGACGGCCGTGGTCCAAGCCACAGTCGAGCGGTTCCTTGAGTAGTTCATCTCGCTCTCCTTTCGATGCGGTGACACCAGCCTCCAGAGGGAGGCAAGCGGATGTCAGCCCGGGCAGGCGACTGCGGCCCCCACCCGGTAGGCAGCTCGCTCGTCGGCGGTCAGCGACCGCCCGGCGAGCGAACAGGCGGCGGCTGGCCACGAGTTGGGGGCCAGCCAGGTCGTGTTCGTTGGTGAAGAGGCAGTGCGCGGCCAGGACACGTCGACGACCGAGCCGTCGGCGCTGAACGCGAGACCGACGACGGATCCGATGTCGAGGGAGCCCGGCGCCGGCACGGCGGCAGCCTGCAGCGGTTGTCCGAGCGGCCGCCAGCGTTCGAGGTCGTAGAACTGGACAGCGCCGGTCAGGTCGACGCCTGCTGCGAAGCGACCGTCAGGGCTGGTCGCAAGGGCCAGCGTCGGCGATCGCCGGGTGAGCGCGCCCAGCGTCTCACCATCGCTCGCCCGTAGGAAGCGGAGACCACCCGACTGGTCAGCTGCGACGACGACCGAGCCGTCGGGCGTGATGGCGACAGCCGCAGGCTGCGTGGAGAGATCGGTATCGAAGCTGGCGACCACGGTGTCGCCCCGCCACACCTGGAGCTCGATGCCTGCGCTCTCGGGTCCCAGGGGCTCCCGGGCCCGGTCAACGACGCGCAGCGACCACTCGCTCTCCCGCTCGTCGCCGCCCTGCTCGTCACCGCCGGCCTTGTCGCCCAGGAGGCGATCGGCTGCTGACGGGGTCACCCGACGCACCCCGTCCTGCGTGGCGAGGAGGAACGAATCGCCGTCTACCGCGAGCGAGGAGAGGCCACTCGACGGGACCTGCAGTCGGTCGACCTCGTCGGTCGTGCGATGCCAGATGTCGACGGTGCCGCGATCGGTCATCGTGAGCACGATGTCGCCGGTGGGGTCGAGGGCGACAGCGAACAACCTCCCTTGGGCGAGGTCACGACTGTCCACCTGGGTGCCAGTGGCGGCGTCCCAGATC
>DATDIY010000397.1:0-9714 GCA_036520815.1 Acidimicrobiales bacterium | reverse complement strand
CCTCCAGCGCCGCATCGAGGAAGCGAGCCACGGTGCGGGCGTTCTCCCGGCGCCACAGCGCCACCAGGTCGGCCCCGTCCCCGCCCTCGTCACGCTCATCACCCTCGAGGCGTTCGAGCAGCGGCCCGAACGCTGCCCGCTGGGCCTCCAGCAGCGGGACCAGGTCGAGTCCACGCCGTCTACGCAGCTCCAGCTTCACCAGCAGCTCCGTGCGGACCTGGCGGACGTGGCCCACCGGTTGGTCGAGCCACCGGCGCGCCCGACGGCGGCCGAGCGGGGTGGCGGCCAAGATCGTCCGTTCTCGTCCCCGGCCGGGCTCGCTGCCCTTGCGGCCGACCAGGCCGTCGGCCACGAGCTGTTCGAGGGCCCGGTAGGTCAGCGGGCGCGAGAGCGTCCAGATCCGCCCGATCTCGGCATCGGGGGCGAGCAGGCGGGCGACGGCCCATCCGTGGGTCGAGCCCTCGCAGACGAGCGCCAGGCACACGTGCTCGGCCAGCTCGGTCTCGGGTCGGGCCACGGGCCGAGAGCGTAGTGACCCGGTTCGGTGGAGCTCGGGCCGCCGGAACGCCTGGATGCGCCCTACTAGTCAGGACTTGACTACGCTGCTCGTGCATGCGCCGCGCGACCGATGACCTGACGCACCCCCGGAGTCCGACCACACGCCGACGGGGGGCGGTCGCCCTCCTGCTGCTGCTTGCCGTGCTCGGCTTCGTCGCCGGCTGCGGCTCGGACTCCGGCTCCACCGGGGCCACCAGTCCGGCGGCGACCGAGGCGACATCGTCGGCCACCGGCACGGTCACGGTGTTCGCGGCGGCATCGCTCACCGGTGCGTTCGAGGAAGCGGCCGAGGCGTTCGAGGAGGCCAACCCCGACGCCGAGGTGACCATCAACTTCGCGGCATCCTCCGCCCTCGCCCAGCAGATCAACGAGGGCGCTCCGGCCGACGTGTTCGCCTCGGCCGACCAGGCGAACATGCAGAAGGCCGTCGACGCCGGCAGCATCGCCGGCGAGCCGGAGGTCTTCGCCACCAACGACCTCCAGATCATCGTCGAGCCCGGCAACCCCAAGGGGATCACCGGCGTCGCCGACCTGGCGAAGTCGGGGGTCGTCTACGTGACCGCCGCTCCCGAGGTCCCGATCGGGAAGTACGCCGCCCAGGTGCTCGAGAAGGCAGGGGTGACGGCGACCCCGTCGAGCCTCGAGGCCGACGTGAGAGCCGTCGTCACCAAGGTGACGAGCGGCGAGGCCGACGCCGGCATCGTGTACGTCACCGACGTGGCCGCCGCCGGCGCCAAGGCCCAGGGGGTCGACATCCCGGCCGATCTCAACGTGGTGGCGTCCTACCCTGTCGCCGTGACCGAGGAGGCCGCCAACCCCGAGGCGGCAGCCGCCTGGATCGCCTTCATCACCGGGATCGACGGCCAGACCATCCTCGCCAAGTACGGCTTCGGGTCGCCGTGACCCGGAGGGGTCGATCAGTCCGATCGCGCTCCACCCCCCGGAGCACAGGATCCGATCGGCCTCCGTGGCCGTTCCTCGTCCTCGCTGCGGTCGCCGTCACCTTCTTCGCCGTCCCCTTCCTCGGTCTGCTCTGGCGCCTGCCCTGGGGTGACGTCTGGAGCCTCCTCGGCGAGGAGTCCTCCCGACAGGCGCTGCGGCTCTCCCTCGTCTGCTCCCTCGCCGCCACCGGGTTGTCGATCCTCCTCGGCGTGCCGCTGGCGTGGGTCCTGGCCCGGGTCGGGTTTCCTGGGCGACGACTGGTTCGGGCGCTCTGCATCCTGTCGATGGTCCTGCCGCCGGTCGTCGGCGGTGTCGCCCTGTTCGCCGCCTTCGGCCGCCGCGGCCTGGTCGGCGGACCGCTCTACGACTGGTTCGGGATCCGGATCACCTTCACCACGCTCGGGGTGATCATGGCCGAGACGTTCGTGGCCATGCCGTTCCTGGTGTTGAGCGTCGAGGCCGGCCTGCGGGGCCTCGACCGCCGCACCGAGGAGGCCGCCCGGACGCTCGGGGCGAGCCGTTGGTACACCTTCCGCCGCGTGACCCTCCCTGCGCTGCGACCGGCGCTGATCGCGGGCGCGGTGCTGGCGTGGGCCCGAGCCCTCGGCGAGTTCGGCGCCACCATCACCTTCGCCGGCAACCTCCCGGGCACCACCCAGACGATGCCGCTGGCGGTGTACCTCGCCCTGGAGACCGACACCGGCCAGGCCCTCGTGCTCTCCTTCGTCCTGATCGTGGTGTCGTTCGCCGTCCTTCTCCTGCTGCGCGACCGCTGGCTCGGTGGCGATCAGAGGCCCCTGGCATGAGCGTCGACGCGACGGTCGTGGTCGAGCTCGGACCCTTCCGACTCGACGTTGCGGTTCGCCTCCGCCCGGGTGAGGTCGTCGCCGTCCTCGGACCGAACGGTGCCGGCAAGACGACCCTGCTGCGGACGCTCGCCGGCCTGCTCGCCCTCGACGAGGGCCGTATCGAGATCGACGGCACCACCGTCGACGATCCCGACGCCGGGGTGTTCGTCCCCGCCGAACAGCGCAGCGTCGGAGTGGTGTTCCAGGACTACCTGCTGTTCCCGAACCTGTCGGCGCTCGAGAACG
This sequence comes from Acidimicrobiales bacterium, assembly GCA_036520815.1. Classification (GTDB taxonomy): domain Bacteria; phylum Actinomycetota; class Acidimicrobiia; order Acidimicrobiales; family Acidimicrobilacustridaceae; genus CAMFLJ01. The sequence goes on along the minus strand of DATDIY010000397.1, from coordinate 7,120 downwards.
TGGCCTTCGGGCTGCGGGCGCGGGGCGTGGCGAGGGCCACCGCCCGGGCGAGGGCATCCGAGTGGCTGGACCGCCTCGGGCTCGACGAGCTCGCCGACCGGCGTCCGCAGCACCTTTCGGGCGGCCAGGCCCAGCGGGTCGCGCTCGGTCGGGCCCTCGCCACCGAACCGACGCTCGTCCTCCTCGACGAACCGCTCGCCGCTCTCGACGTGGGAAGCCGGGCCGAGGTCCGCCGGGACCTGCGCCGGCACCTCGATCGCGCCCACTGCGCGACCCTCGTCATCACCCACGATCCCGTCGACGCCCACGCCCTGGCCGACCGGGTCGTGGTGATCGAGTCCGGGCAGGTCCGCCAGGAAGGCGTCCTGACCGACATCGCCAGCCACCCCCGCTCGCGCTACGTGGCCGAGCTGGTCGGCATGAACCTGATCACCGGCACCGTGCGCGAAGGCGTGCTCGAAGCCGCCGACGGCTCGCACCTCGTCGTGCCGGCCGACGTGCTCGACGGGCCGGCGTTCGCCGTCGTGCGCCCCAGCGCGATCGCCCTGCACCGCGGCCGGCCCGAGGGCAGCGCCCGCAACGCCTGGCCGTTGCGGATCACCGACCTCGATCGCCACGGCGACCGGGTCCGGGTCCGCCTCGACGGGCCACCCGAGCTCGTCGCCGAGGTCACCACCGCGGGCCTGGCCGACCTCGACGCCCGTCCCGGAGACCGGGTGTGGGCGTCGCTCAAGGCCACCGACATCGACGTCCAACCCGATCGGGTCGAGGCGTCGTGAGCACGGGGGTGTTTCGCTCCACCCGCGTCGGACGGTAAGGTGGAGCTGTCGGAACGCCGCAGGCAGGCGATCCCGACGCGGGTGAACCGGTCGGTTCGGGCTCTCGGGCCACGGACGGAGCGACCGGGATCACGCTCCGGGTGACGGTCCCCCGCCCCACCCGGGAGCCGAGCGGCACGCTCCGCCCGTCGTCCCCTCGGAAGGGACGCGGCGTCCGGGAGCACGAACAGCCGGAGAGGGGACCGGCCGGACATCACGTTCGACGACGGGTGCCAACCGTCCCGACACACCAGTGCACGAAGAGGAACCACGTGCCCGATGACGAGAACCGCAGCGCCGCCGACGCGAGCAGCGACGGCGTGACCGCGCCCCCGATCGACGTGGACGGAGCACTGTTCGCCACGTTGGTGGAGGCGGCGGCCTGGGGCGAGGCCAACACCGCCGACCTGGGTGTGCTCGAGGCCCACCGCGAGGCCTGGCAGCGCGAGTTGATCGACCGCCTCAATGAGACCGACGAATCCCTCGACCGCCTGCGGAGCCACCGGCGCGCCGACGATCAGCAGGTCCTCGCCGACCTCGAGCACGAGCAGCGCATCCTCGAGGTCGCCCTCGACCGGTTGATGGGCATCGAGCCCGAGCCGGGCGAGCCCGCACCAGGCGTCAACGTGCTGCAGGTCTCGTGGGTTTCCGGGAGGCTGGTGGCCTGGCTGGGCGGGCCCGATGCGCTCCCGGCGACCACCGAGCAGCTGCAGGCCGCCCTGGACGCGACCAACGCCCCCGACGACGTGTGGACCGGCCGGGCACCGGTCACGCTCCCGAACGGCGACCGGGCCGTGGCCCTCGAGGCGTCCACCGCCGACGTGCTCGGCTGGCTGCTAGGCCTGGCGGCCGAGACCGAGGCCGGGGAGCTCGGACCGAGCGTGCACTGGCTGGCCGTCGTCGCCGGCTGGGCCGTCGAGCTGGTCGCCCGCGGGGCGGCTGTGCCGACGCTGCGCCGGGTCCGCACCGGGCGCAAGAACCAGAACCGCTCGTCATTCGGCGTGACCTGGAACCCGGCGCTCATCGACGCCGAGCAGCTCAAGTCCGTCGCCGACTCCATGCCCGGGTCGGTGGCCGCCCTCTCCCCCTCGGTGGACGGGCCGACGATGACCCGCTCGGTGCTGACCGAGGTCGTCGACGTGCTCTGCCACAGCGCGGCCAAGCAGGTCGAGGTGCCCGCCGCTCCCGACGACCCCCGCACCCCCTCCGCCACCGCCGAAGCCTTCCTCGCCCGACTCGACGGCACGCCCTTCGACGTGCCCGCCGGCATCGCCGGTGAGCTCACCAACGCCCTCGAGCGGTGGGCCGGTCCGGTGACCTCGAAGTCGTACCGCCCGCTCGTCGTGCAGCTCGACCCGCCCGACTCCGGCGATGCCTGGCACCTCGCCGTTTTCGCCCCGGGCAAGGCCCACCAGCTGGCGCCCGTCGAGGTCGCTCTCGTCAACGCCGGTAACCAGCGCCGTGAGCTGGAAGGGAACCTGGTGCGTCTCGAGCGGCTCTACCCGCCGCTCAAGCGCCCGGGCAGCCTGCGCCGTGGTGAGGTCGTGCTCAGCCAGCCCGAGGCCTGGGAGCTGATGACCGACATCGGCATGGTGCTGGCCGACGCCGGGTTCGACGTCCGGGTGCCGGCCATGTCCCGACGCCGTCCCACGCCCGGCCTGCGGATGTTCGCCGACGTCGGCTCCGACTCCGTGGTCGGCGCCCACCAGCTGGCCAACGTCAGCTGGACGGCGGTCTTCGACGACATCGAGCTCACCGCCGCCGACATCGCCCGTCTGGCCAAGGAGTCCCGCCCGCTGGTGCGATCCGGTGGCCGTTGGGTGGCCCTCGACCACGCCGACCTGGCCGCCGCCGCCGAGGCGCTGGCCGAGCGGGCCAACAAGCCGCAGATGACCGGCGCCGAGATGCTGCGCCAGGCTCTCGGCCTCGACGGCTCGCCCTTGGCCGGCGGTGTGACCGTCGACGGGTCGGGCTGGGCGGCCGACCTGCTGTCCAAGGCCTCCAACGCCTCACTCGAGCCGGCGGAGACGCCGGACGCGTTCGAGGGGGAGCTGCGCAGCTACCAGGCCGAGGCCCTGGCCTGGCTGAGGTTCCTCGACACCACCGGCCTCGGTGGCTGCCTCGCCCTCGACATGGGCCTGGGCAAGACGCCGACCGTCCTGGCTCACCTGGTGGAAACCAGCAGCGACGCCACCACCGACTCGACCCCGCCCACCCTCGTCATCGCCCCGCCGGCCGTCGTCGGCAACTGGGCGGCCGAGGCGGCCCGGTTCACCCCGGACCTGCGGGTGGTGGTCCACCACGGCGCGTCGCGCGCCGAGGACGAGGAGATCGAGGCCGAGGTCGCCCGCGCCGACGTCGTGATCACGACCTACGCCACCGCCGTGCGCGACATCGAAGCCCTGGAGCGCATCGAGTGGGGCCGGATCGTGCTCGACGAGGCCCAGGCCATCAAGAACCCGGCCAACGACACCGCCCAGCAGCTGCGGCGCCTCAACGCCCACACCCGTCTGGCCCTCACCGGCACCCCGATCGAGAACGGCCTGGGCGACCTCTGGGCCATCCTCGATTTCACCAACCCGGGCCTCGTCGGCACCCGTCCGCAGTTCATCGCCTCGCTCTCGGGCAACGGCGAGGGCGGGCGCGACCAGGGCGAACGGGCCCTGCGGGCGCTCAACGGCATCCTCGTGTTCCGCCGGACCAAGAGCGAGCCGGCCATCGCCGCCGAGCTGCCCGACCGCATCGACGAGCTCGATCACTGCTCCATGACACCGGAGCAGATCGGCCTCTACCAGGCCGTGCTCGACAGCCTCGTCACGGGGGCGGCCACCGAGGACGGTGCCGACTCCCGCAAGGGCCAGGTCCTGGCCGCCATCACCGCCCTCAAGCAGATCTGCAACCACCCCGTCGCCTACCGCGACGACGACGGTCCGCTCGAGAACCGCTCGGGCAAGCTGGCCCGCCTCGAGGAGATCATCGAGCAGGTCTACGCCGCTGGCGAACGGGCGCTCGTGTTCACCCACTTCGCCGAGTGGGGCCAGAAGCTCGCCGACCACCTCACCAAGCGCTTCGACCGACCCGTCGCCTGCTACCACGGCGGCCTGTCGCGCGGGGCCCGTGACGCCCAGGTCGCCGAGTTCCAGGCCCTCGACGGACCGGGCACCCTCGTCCTGTCGCTGAAGGCCGGCGGCACCGGGCTGAACCTCACCAACGCCAACCACGTCGTGCTCTACGACCGCTGGTGGAACCCGGCAGTCGAGGACCAGGCCCGCGACCGGGCGTGGCGAATCGGTCAGACCAAGACCGTCATCGCCCACCGCCTGGTCTGCCCGGGCACGGTCGACGAACGGGTCGAGGAGGTCGTGGCCGGCAAGCGCCACATCGCCGACCTGGTGCTGCCGAAGTCGAGCTCGCTCGGCGATCTCGATCCCGGCCAGCTGCAGGCCGCCCTGGGCCTGCGCAGCGACGAGCTGCTCACCGAGCAGGTCGACGACACCTCCGAGGAGCACGCCGCATGAGCCGCTCTCGTCGCCGCCCCGCGGCCAAGAAGCAACAAGCCGACCGCGCCGCCGCCCGGAAGTTCTGGGGCGAGATCCCCGAGGAGCAGGCGCCGGCGGTGCGCCGGCCCGACGACCCCACCGCCATGATCCGGTCGCTGGGCGAGCCGCCGCTGCGCAACAACGAGCGGCCCGCCCAGGCCGCCTTCACCCTCGTCACCCAGAAGGCGTCACACCTCGCCTTCGGTCTGGCCGTCGCCGCCGGCCTCGACGAGGACCTCGACGCCGACTGACGGCGCGCCCTGGACCGGCGGGGCCTGCGCCTACGAGCGGGCCCGCGCCACCGCCTCCGCGCCGCCACGCAGGTACAGGTCGCGAACCTCCCGGCGGTTGACCTTGCCCATCGGGTTCCGACCGGTCACGGCCACGAACTCCACCCGCCGGGGACACTTCATGTGGGCGAGCCCCTCCCGGCACCGTGCGAGGACCTCCTCCTCGGTGCGGATCGGGGCACCCGGCGCAGTGATCGCCAACGCGATGAGCTCCTCGCCCAGGTCGCCGTGCGGGACGCCGATGCACACCGCGTCGGCCAAGCCGGGATCGGACAGCAACACGCGCTCGGCTTCCGCCGGGTAGACGTTCACCCCGCCCGACAGGACGACGTCGCTCCCGCGGTCGGTGATGAAGACGTACCCGGACGCATCGACGTACCCCAGCTCCCCCAGGGTGTAGTAGCCGTCCGGCCGCGCGTTGGGGTTCGGCGCTCCGAGGTACACCGGCACCTCGCGCGAGGGATGACGGAAGTGGAGCGTGCCCACCGCGCCTGCTGGGAGGAGGCGCCCGCGGTCGTCGATGGCCACGACCTCGGTGTCGGGTCGCGGACGGCCGACCGAACCCTGGTGCTCGTACCAGTCCTGGGCGTCGATCTCACAGAGGGTCCCCGACTCGGTGCCGCCGTAGCGGTCCTTCAGAACCGGCCCCCACCACTCCATCATCGCCAGCTTCACGTCGACGGGGCACGGGGCACCCGTGTGCGCCACGGTCTCCAACGACGACACATCGAATCGATGTCGCTCGTCCTCAGGGAGCACGAGCAACCGCTTGAAGTGGGTCGGGACCATGGTCGACGACCCCACCGAGTACCGCTCGATGGCCTCCAGCACGGCTCGCGCGTCGAAGCGATCGGGCACGATGACGGCAACACCGGCCAGCACGTGCATGGCGCCGTTGATCGGACCTCCGTGGTAGAGCGGTCCGACCACCAGGTGCGGCTTGTCGGACAGGCGCCGGGCGTCGCAGTTGGCGAGGATCGTGCTCCCGACCATCCGGCTGGGAGCCGCGCACGCCTTGGGTCGTCCCGTGGTGCCCGACGTGTAGAGCAGCGACGGCGCGGGCGTGGCGTCCGGATCGGGACTCCACGGCTCGGCCCCCTCCACCCAGTCCTCGAACGCCGGGGCGTACCCGGGCGTGCGCCAGGCCACGACCTCCACACCAGCGAGGCCAGCGGCTGCGGACCGGACGAGCTCGATCGTCTCGGGGCCGGCGAGGACCACCCTGACCTCGCTGTCGACGAGGATGAAGCGAACCTCGTCGTCCTTGAGATGGTGGTTGATCGGTACGACGGTCACCTCGCCGAGCACGCCGGCGGCGTGGGCGATCACGGTCTCGGCGCTGTTGTGCGCGCACACAGCGACGCGGCGGTTCTCGCCGCTGGTGGCGCGAAGTGCCCCCGCCGCCCTGAGTGTGACCTCCGCCAGCTCGCGCCAGGTCCACGACGCCCGGTCGTCGGTGAGCGCCACCGCGTCGGGATCGGACTGTGCCCGGGCGAGAAGCGGGAGGCGGGACGGCTCGGGTCGGGACTGCATCAACCGCTCACGGCTCGACGGGTGCCACCGCGCCGTCGGCGGGGATGCGCGGAAGCTCGTCGTCGGCCAGGGCGCGATCTCGAGCGGGAACGACCACACGCGGCAGGAGGAGCCGGGCACCGGCCGCGGCGCAGAGGATGACCCCGCAGGCGATGGCGGCGGCGGTCCGCAGGGCGTCGACGAAGGCCAGGTCGGCCGCGGCCCTCAGGGCATCGCCGGCGGGGCCGGCCATCCCCTCGGCCACGCGTGCCACACCGGTGAGACCGGTGGAGGCGAGATCGCGCGACGCGTCCGGGATCCCGTCGAGCCCCGGCGCCAGCTCGGCGGCGAAGCGAGCCGTCGTGATGGAACCCAGCACGGCGACTCCCAGTGCACCGCCGAGCTCACGGGTGGTGTCGTTCATGGCGGACCCGACCCCGGCGATGCCCGGGGGCACCGATGCCATGATCGCGGCGGTCAGCGGGCTGATGACGACTCCCATCCCGAACGCCATCGGGACGATCGCCAGGTAGACGGCGGCGACGGGGCTGTCGACCTGGAGCCGCGAGAAGGCGAACAGGCCCACGGCGATCCCGAGGAAGCCGGCGGTCGCGACCGCCCGGGCCCCGAACCGCTCCACCAGCTTGGGGGCCTGGGGCGCGCTGATGAGCAGGATCGCCGAGAACGGCAGGAACACGAGACCGGCCTGGAGCGGCGACAGCCCGAGGACGAACTGCAGGTACTGCGCCATCAGGAACCAGATGCCGAACATCGAGAAGAAGGCGAGGGAGATACCGGCCGACGACACGCTGAAGCGCCGGTCACCGAAGAGCCGTAGCGGCAGCATCGGGTGGACCGCGGTGCGCTCCCGCAGCACGAAACCGATACCGGCCACAACGGCGAACCCGAAGGCGCCGAGGGTCAGCGGAGCGAGCCAGCCGTGCACCGGTGCCTCGATGAT
>DATDIY010000396.1:0-2454 GCA_036520815.1 Acidimicrobiales bacterium | reverse complement strand
AACAGCGATGCCCGGATGATCGGTCTGTTCTGCGTCTGGCTGCGCCGCTACTTCGAGGTGGATGAGGCTCGCCTGAGGGCGGTCGTCTATCTGCACGAGGGCCTCGACCTCGACGCCGCGGTTCGACATAGGTCCGCCATCAGTGGCATACCCTCCTGTCAGTTCACGAAGCCCTATCGAGCTGTCCCCGATCCATCGATACGGCGCTCAAAGCATCCGATGGGCTGCCTGACGGTCTCCTATGCGTGCTCCAGGACACATCGGTCTGTGATGGGGCTCGTGCACGCGCTGCTAGAGTGCCGACTCGCCATTCCGGGGTAGCTCAGTTGGCAGAGCGCTCGGCTGTTAACCGAATTGTCGTGGGTTCGAGCCCCACCCCCGGAGCCTCTCGACGCCCCGAGCCCCTGTGGCCGGGGCGTCGTCGCGTCGCATTGTCCTAGCGGCCGCCGGGCGCCGACGGGTTCTCCGCGGTTGCGTACCCTGTCGTCGTCGGGGCGGTAGCTCAGTGGTCAGAGCGCGGGACTCATAATCCCTTGGTCGTGGGTTCGATCCCCACCCGCCCCACCAGCCGAGTCTGTCTCGTGTCTGTCGTGGGTACGGTTCTCCTCGGTCGATTCCCGGCACTCGGGCCGGGCGGCGCAGGAGTGATCGAGAGGGCCGGCGAGGTTCCTCTTCCAGCTCCCTGCTACGGCCACCCTCCCGCCACACTCGGGGCAACCCCTCGGCGGGCGGTCATCCAACAACCCCGCCGCCCTCGTCGGCGTGGTCACCGGACCCTGGGGAAGCTCGAGGGGGTCCGGTCGGAGTGTCGAAGCCATGCCTGCCTACAAATACGCCAAGCATCTGCCACGGCGGAGGTGGCCCAAGAGGGTCGGCATCGCCGTGGTGCTCACCCTTGTGATCCTCGTTGCCGGTGCGTCGATGCCGCCGGTGACGACGCTGGCGGCGCCCCCGGGGATCGCCGCTCCCGCGGTCTCCTACGACGCCCCACTGACCATCCGTTCCGGCGGCGTGTACGTCGGGTCATGGACCGCACTCACCGTCGACACCACCGAGGCGGTCACGATCCGCAACGCCGCGTTCAAGGGCGCCGACGGCAACCTCCTCACCCTCGGGTCGGGAGCGAACGTGACGGTGGAGGACAGCTACTTCGAGGGCCGTCGAGCGGCGGACAACGACTACCGGGCCATCTGGGCCCCCGAGGGTGTCGGAAGCCTCACGGTCCGCAACAACGACTTCGTGGGAATCGCGGCCATCAAGGTCCAGAACGCATCCGGTTCGATCAGGATCCTCAACAACCGGGCCCGCGACATCATCGGCGATCCCGCCAACGGCAGCCGTCCTGGCTATGTCAACGGTGGTGGCTACGCGCAGTTCGTGCAGTTGGCCTGGCTCAGCTCGCCGAACGCCGAAATCGCCTGGAACGAGGTGATCAACGTCCCCGAGCGGTCGCGGGTGGAGGACAACATCAGCCTGTACGACGCCGGCGGGGCCTCGGCCGCGGCTCCGATGCGGATCCACGACAACTTCGTCTGGGGCGCGTTCCCGCTGAACTCGACGGTCGTCCAGGACTACTCCGGCGGCGGCATCATGCTCGGCGACGGCGACTCCGGCAGGGCCCGCCATGTCGTCGTCGAGGACAACCAGGTGGTGGGCACCACCAACTACGGCATCTCGATCGTGTGCGGCACCGCCCAGATCGTGCGGAACAACACCGTGCTCTCCTCGGGCAGGCAAGCCGACGGGCAGGCGCTGGCGGCCGCCAACACGGGCCTCGGCCTCTGGCACCCGGACTACTGCTCCAACTCGGGCAACACGATGACGGACAATCGCGTCGGGTGGGTCAGGTGGGAGAACTCCAGGTGGCCGTGCGCCGGGTGCCGGGCTGACTGGTGGGCGCCCGACGCCGGTGCCAACACGTTCGCCAACACGTCGATCGAGGGGGAGATCACCTACGCATCGGAGCAGGCCGAGTATCAGGCGTGGGTGGCCAAGTCCGCCGGCCAGCGCGTCGGCCGCGCCGCCGGGCCGCTGTCGACGACCACCACCGGTCCGACCTCCTCCAGTACGACCACCACCACGACGGGTCCACCCGCGAGCCCGACGACCGGCCCGACACCGCCGCCGGTCACGACCGCCCCTCCGACCACGGCGCCGCCCGTGACGACGACGCTGCCGCCGCCGACCACGGCTCCGCCGCCTCCGAGCACCACCGTTCCTCCGCCACCGTCAGCACCCACCATCCCGGGCTGGGTCTGTGTCCGCTACCCGTGGATCTGCGCACGGCGGTGACCACCCCGACGGCCTGAAGGTGCCCTAGCGGCGGTGGACGATTGCGACCCAGGTCTCCGGCAACGCGAATGGTGTGAGCACGTCGCTGGCGGCGAACACGAACTCGAGGACTGCATCGGGTTGCGTGCCGGGCGGCAGGTTGACGACCAGGCCCCGACGAGG